>NZ_MRUJ01000206.1:0-9237 GCF_002099325.1 Frankia sp. KB5
GGCCTGCTGGCCCGCGGTGACCGCCGGGTGGCTGCGGTGATCGAACGGGTCTGGCGAGACGGCGGCCGCTTCGACGGCTGGAACGAGTACTTCTCGTTCGAACGCTGGGAGTCCGCGTGCGCGGCGGAGCTCGAACCGCTGGGGGTGTCGCTGGACTGGTTCACCACCCGCGAGCGTGACGAACGCGAGGTGCTGGCCTGGGATCACCTCGACGCGGGCCTCGACCGGGACTGGCTGTGGGCTGATTGGCAGGATGCGCTGAGCGGGAATGAGCTCGATGACTGTCGCTGGACACCCTGCTACGACTGCGGGGTCTGTCCAACGATGGGCACCGACACCCAGATCGGCCCGACCGGACGTCGGCTGCTCCCCGTGCTTGCGGTGTCGAACCTCCAGGGCCCCGGGTCCGGGCAGGCCGAGCGACCGCAGCCGGCCATTCAACCCGATCCCGCGACCACGCCGCGGCTCGCCCCGGCTCCGGTGGGCAGTGGCGCGGCGACCTGAGGGGCCGCCGCCTCCGCCGGTGGTCGAACGGGTGCGACTTCGTTTCGCGAAGCGGGGCCGGCTGAGATTCCTCTCACATCGGGACGTGGCGCGAACGTTCGAGCGCGCATTGCGCCGCGCCGGGGTCCCGATGGCCTATTCGGCGGGATTCAGTCCGCATCCGCGGATCTCGTGGCTGGGTGCCGCGCCGACCGGGGCGGCCAGTGAGGCCGAATACGTCGAGCTGGCCCTGGCAGCCTCGGTCGATCCGGAGGCGCTGCGGGTCGGCCTGGACGCCGTTCTTCCGCCGGGGCTGGACGTGCTCGCGTGCCACCGGGCGGAAGGCGGCAGCCTCGCCGAGCGGATCGACGCCTCGCGGTGGTCGGTACGGTTGCCGGGTGCCTCCGGTCCGGAGGTCTCCGCCGCCGTGCGGGAGCTGTTGCGCCGCGACGTGGTCGAAGTTGAGCGGGCGACGAAGGACGGCAGGCGACGGTTCGATGTGCGCGCGGCAGTGGTCTCCGCCGTTTGCCGCGCAGAGAACGACACGTGTGCGATACTGGAGATGGTCGTGCGGCACACGACGCCCGCTGTACGACCAGACGACGTGCTGACCGCCCTAGGCGTGGTAGCCGGCCTGCGCTCGTCGGCGCCGCCCGAGTCCACCCGGCTCGAACAGGGCCGACTGTGTGAGGACGGCACTGTGGCGGACCCGCTGGCGCAGGACCGCAACGGCGCTGGCCGGCTGGTGGGTTGAACCTCAGCGTGTTGCAGGGCGTCGCAGGATTCCCCGGCGGTACCCGCGCCGGACCGAGACAGTGGCTTCTGCGCGGTCGCGACTGCATGAGCAGCGCGCCCGGGAGCCCGAGAGGCTTCTTAACCCGTGCCCGACGACGATCTGACCATCCAGACTGAATCCGAGCCCACCCGACCGGCGGCGCGTAGGCGCAGGGCCGCGGGACGAGCGGCAGGCCCACCCGCCGACGACCATGCCACCGCCGGGCCGAACGTGACCGATGTGGCGCCAGCCGGGAATCCGGTTCCGGACGACCCGGCCGTCGCACAGGTCCCGGGCGGGCCCCTTCGAGACGAGACCTCCGGCGACGCACCCTCGGCGCCGGCCGAGGGCCGGCGCCGTCGCCGGGACGCCGGTTCGACCACCCGCGCCCGGATGACCCGCGGCTCCGCCAGGGCCAGGATGGAACCGGCGGATACCACCGAAGCCGACGCTCCCTCGACCACCCCGGTCGGCGAACCAGGTCCGGTCGATAAACCCGCCACCGTCGAATCCGTCACTGTCGTCCCGGCCCGGGACGACACGGCCCGGGACGACACGGTGGAGGCCACCGAACCGGTGCCGGCGCGGCGCACCCGGGCGGCACGCAGCCGCCGCGCGGTGCGTGAGGTGACCGAGGTGCCGGTTGCCCCTCCCGCCGAGGACGCCCCTCCCGCCGAGGACGCCCCTCCCGCCGAGGACGCCCCTCCCGCCGAGGACGCCCCTCCCGCCGAGGACGCCCCTCCCGCCGAGGACGCCCCTCCCGCCGAGGACGCCCCTCCCACCGAGGACGCGCCGCGGGACGTCGTATCGCCGGACGTCGCTGCGAAGCCGAAACGGACCAGGGCCCGTCGTGCCATCTCCGGACTGATGACGCCCGCTGCCGCGGTGCCGGACCCGGCCGGGTCCGGCACCGCGGCAGCCGGGCCGGTCGCCGCCGGGCCTGGCGATGCGACCATCCTCGGTCCGGCGATGCCGGATGTCGGTGCGACCGGGTCCGTCGGTGTACCCGCGGGTTCGACCGCCGCCGTGGCGTCGGCTCCCGACACGCCCGGGCCTACGGACACATCCGGGCCTACGGACACGCCTGGGCCCACGGAACCGGAGTCCGCGCAGCCCGGGACCGACGAGCCCGGCGTCGCCGAGCCGGCGGCCCGGGAGTCGACCGCTGAGTCGAGATCTGCCGAGCCGAGCTCTGCCGAGCCGAGCTCTGCCGAGCCCGAGGCCGGCAGCACCCGGAGCGCGGCGACAAGGGCCAGGCGGGCGACCGCTCCGACCTGGGCCGGGATCCATAACGAGCCGGTCGTCGAGACGATGATCCGTCCCGTGCTCCGGCGACCGGCCGCCATGGTGACCTTCCAGGCTCCCGAACCGGCGGTCGTGGAGGCTCGCTGGCGGCGTGCCGCCGAACTCGGATCCGCCGCCACCGCGGTGGATGCCGTGGCGGGCACGGCGTTCCCGTCCGCCGAGCGGCGGCATGCCGAGGCACCGGCTCACCCCCGGGACGAGGCGGACGTGGCCACCGATCCCGACACGACCGATCCCGACACGATGGGCGACCTCACGGGCGGCGAGGAGGACAGCGAATTCGACGACGACCCGGATGGGGGCGRCTCGGCCTCCACCCGCCGTCGGCGCCGTGGTCGCCGTGGTCGTGGTCGGGCCCGGGGCGACGAGGACGGCGTGGAGTCCGGCCCGGAGGACGGCGCCGCGGCCGCGGACGACACGGGTCGCGAGGGTGTGGCACAGGACACGGACGGTGTGGACGGCTCGTCCGTGGCCGGGCAGGGAACCGGGTCGGTGCCCGCCGTCGCGTCGGATGAGGGCGCCGAGACGACCCCCGGCGCGGCGGAGGAAAGTGCCGAGCGTGACGGTGAGGACGAGGACGACCGGCTGGGAGGGGCCCGCCGTCGGCGGCGGCGGCGCCGTCGCGCCGGCGGCGACGAGCCGGCGCTCGCCGACGACCCGCCGAACACGGTCGTCCACGTCCGGGAGACCCGCAAGGACGAGGACCTGGTCCGGGGGCTGAGCGGGTCCACCCGTCTGGAGGCCAAGCGTCAGCGGCGCCGGGAGGGCCGCGACAGTGGTCGGCGTCGGCCACCGATCGTCACCGAGGCGGAGTTCCTGGCCCGGCGGGAGTCGGTCGAACGCCGGATGGTCGTCCGCCACGCGGGGGAGCGCACCCAGATCGCCGTGCTGGAGGACGGGGTACTCGTCGAGCACTTCGTGACCCGGGCGAGCTCGTCGTCCTATGCGGGCAACGTCTACCTCGGCCGAGTACAGAACGTGCTGGCCAGCATGGAGGCGGCCTTCGTCGACATCGGTAAGGGACGCAATGCCGTCCTCTACGCCGGCGAGGTCAACTACGACGCATCCGGGCTGGACGGTCGGCCTCGCAAGATCGAGCAGGTGCTCAAGTCCGGTCAGTCGGTCCTGGTCCAGGTGTCCAAGGATCCGATCGGGCACAAGGGCGCGCGGCTCACCAGCCAGATCAGTCTGCCGGGGCGGTACCTGGTGTTCGTCCCGGACGGACAGAACGCCGGGATCAGCCGCAAGTTGCCGGACACCGAACGAGCTCGGCTCAAGAGCATCCTGAAGAAAATCACGCCCGAGGACGGTGGGGTCATCGTGCGCACCGCAGCCGAGGGTGCCAGCGAGGCCGAGCTGGAACGCGACATCGAGCGGCTCGCCGCCCAATGGGAGGACATCGAGCGCAAGGCGAAGAAGGCGTCGGCGCCCTCGCTGCTCTACGGCGAGCCGGACCTGGTCGTCCGGGTGATCCGGGACATCTTCAACGAGGACTTCACCGAGCTGGTCGTCCAGGGCTCGGGTGAGGCCATCACGATCGAGGAGTACATCGACACAGTGGCTCCCGACCTGCGGTCGCGGATCCGCCGCTACACCGGAACCGGTGACGTCTTCGCCGAGTACCGGGTAGACGAGCAGCTCGCCAAGGCCCTCGACCGCAAGGTCTGGCTGCCCTCGGGTGGATCGCTCGTCATCGACCGGACCGAGGCGATGACGGTCATCGACGTCAACACGGGCAAGTTCACCGGCAAGGGCGGCAACCTCGAGGAGACGGTCACCAAGAACAACCTGGAAGCCGCCGAGGAGATCGTCCGTCAGCTGCGGCTGCGGGATATCGGTGGCATCATTGTCATCGACTTCATCGACATGGTTCTGGAGAGCAACCGAGAACTGGTCCTGCGCCGGCTCACCGAGTGCCTTGGCCGGGACCGTACCCGGCACCAGGTCGCCGAGGTGACCAGCCTCGGGCTGGTCCAGATGACCCGCAAGCGGGTGGGGCAGGGCCTGCTGGAGGCGTACAGCGAGCCGTGCGTGCACTGCAACGGCC
Source organism: Frankia sp. KB5 (assembly GCF_002099325.1). Taxonomy (NCBI): domain Bacteria; kingdom Bacillati; phylum Actinomycetota; class Actinomycetes; order Frankiales; family Frankiaceae; genus Frankia; species Frankia sp. KB5. The sequence continues at coordinate 4,611 of NZ_MRUJ01000206.1, forward strand.
GCGGGGTGGTCATCCACCTCGACGGCGGCAGCGGTGCACACGCCGCAGCCGGCGTGCCGAGCGGGACCATTGTGTCCGGTGCCGGTCAGCCGACTCCGGTGGCGGTGCCCGCGCCGGCGGAGGGGTCCGGGTCCGGTCGTCGGGTCCGCTCCTCGTCCGCGAGTGCCGTGTCCGCGAGTGCCGTGTCCACGAGTGCCGTCGACGGCCCCGCGATCATCGCCGCCGCGTCGGCCGAGCCTACGTCCGCATCCGAATCCGAGGCGTCCGGCGGACCTGGCGAACCCATCGGATCCGCCGCATCATCGACGCCCGACGCCGCGGAGAACGTCGCCGTGACGGCCGGCGAGGGTGCGATAGCCACCGCGGGCGTCACCGCCGCGGATACGGTGCCCGCGCCCGAGCCCGCGCATGCGGCCGACAGTGCGGCGGGGCCGGCGGGCGGGGCCGCAGCTGCCGCCGCCCCGGGACTCGGGGCAGCCGGTTCCCCAGCCGGGTCGAACGGGCATGTGCCCGCTGGCGGTGGCTCCGGCGCGGGCGGCCTCGAGGAGGCCCTGCCGCCGGTGTACGCCAACTCCGATGATCCCGACAGCCTCGCGACCGCGGACAACGCCTTGTCCACTGTGGGCAAACCGGCCCGGGGCCGACGACGGCGGGCCTCCCGGCCGGTGTCCAAGCCGGCCGAGTCGCTGGAGTCCGTGCCCTCGGCGGAACCCCCGAGCGCCTGACCCGCCAGAGATCCGGTGCCGCTGGTCCGTCAGCTTGTCTCTGGAGCGGAAGGACCCCGCGGCGTCCGGCGTGGGATGCTCGTCGTGGGCGCCCCCAGCTGATCGAGGCTTGGCGGAGAGCCGGACCGGCCGTTCAGGCGGCGGTCGGCCCGGCCCGACTCGGCCCGGCCCGACTCGGCCCGGCGGCCGGGCCCGGGCGCACGAGCCCGCGGCCGGCATTCTCCCGCAGTAGCAGGTCGAGGGTGGCCCGGGAACGGGACAAGGCTACCTCGATCGCCTGACGGGCCCGTCCTGGGTCGCCCATCTGCAGGGCATAGGAGGCGATGGTCAGCGACTGCACCAGATCGTCCTGATCGGCGAGGTTCGGGATCATCCGACCGCGTAGGACCGGCTCATCGGCCGCGTAGGCGGGATCGGCCGCCTCTCCCGGGTCTCCCGCCTCTCCCGCCTCTCCCGCCTCGAGACCACCGGACGGCCGGCCCTTCATCCCGGAATCGGGCAATCCCCACGCGGATGGACCCCGCCGGCGCAGCGCGATCCATCCGGCCGTGGCCGCKGTGCCCAGCGTCCAACAGGCGCCTGCCCAGGGCGGTAGGCCGGCGAAGGCCGTGAGGGTGAGACCGACGACGACCAGCACGGTCAGCGCGCCCGTCGCGGCGGGGACCGTGCCGGGAACCGAGCCGTAACGACGGGCGGCGGTGGCCGCCGGGCGRCAGACGACAGCCAGAGCGACGGCGGTACCGGCTCCCGCGGCCCAGATCACCAGCTGCCAGTACATCCTCGTCACCCCCGACGCGATCTCATTCCCGGCGCCGAAGCCTCACGATCCATCGTGGAACTCCGCCATGTGGACGATCCATGCTTCTCTCTCCTCAGTGGCCTACACCATGGCCCGTCCGGGTCATCCCTGGATATGACCCGGACGAGCGGGGCGAGGACCCGCGATGAGATCCGCCCGGCGGGCCCGTCGGGTGYGGGACACGCGACCGCCGTGCGGGGGATGCGCGGGACGGAATGCGCGGTATGCGGCGGGCGCTCCTTCGCTCCGCTCCCGATGACCTGTAAGGTGGAGTCCGCATGCTCATCCGGATGGGGCGATGCTCGCTAGCGGGCAATGCTCGCTGGATGACCGCTGATCGTCCGCGTTCCGGTCGATCGCGGCCCATGCGCACCCAAAGCTCCGCGGGGAACGCCGTTTCGGGTTCCGTGCGGTCACAGCGGCATAACAACAGCAGGGAGATCTGGTGTACGCGGTCGTTGCCAGCGGCGGCAAGCAGCACAGGGTCGCCGTCGGCGATGTCGTCGACGTCGAGCTCCTTTCCGGAGAGCCGGGCGCGGCCGTGAACCTTCCGGCGCTCCTGCTCGTCGATGGCGAGTCGGTCACCCACGACGCCGACGCTCTCGCGTCCGTCGCGGTCACCGCCGAGGTCGTCGGCGTCGTCAAGGGTCCGAAGATCCGGATCCACAAGTTCAAGAACAAGACCGGCTACCACAAGCGCCAGGGTCACCGCCAGAAGCTGACGCGTCTCAAGGTGACTGGCATCGAGACCGGGAAGGCCTGAGCGGGATGGCGCACAAGAAGGGCGCGAGTTCCTCGCGCAACGGGCGGGATTCGAACGCGCAGCGGCTGGGCGTGAAGCGCTTCGGCGGCCAGTACGTGAAGGCCGGCGAGATCATCGTCCGTCAGCGCGGGACCCATTTCCACCCGGGTGATCTGGTCGGGCGCGGCAAGGACGACACGCTGTTCGCGCTCTCGCCCGGGCACGTGCGGTTCGGCCATCGGCGGGGCCGTCGGGTCGTGAACGTGGTGGCCGAGGCGGCGGTACCCGCTTAATCTGATCGTCAAGGCCACGCCGTCGGTTCGACGGCGTGGCCTTGGTTGCCGTCAGATGGCGATCATCGGCGATCACTGGTGAGCCAGCAGCCGCGCGTACCACCGCCCTTCCGGGCGTGGTTGCGCGGCTTTGGCGCCTCTCTCGCGGGGAGGGATGTAGAGAGGAGGCGGTGATGCCGACGTTCGTCGACCGGGTGGTGCTGCACGCGACGGCCGGGGACGGCGGTCACGGCTGTGCCTCCATCCACCGGGAGAAGTTCAAGCCGCTGGGCGGGCCGGACGGCGGTGACGGCGGCCGGGGTGGTGACGTCCGCCTCGTGGTGGACCCGAGCGTGACCACCCTGCTCGACTTCCACTTCCATCCGCATCAGCGCGCCTCTCGGGGACGCCCCGGCCAGGGGTCGAACCGGCACGGAGCGGACGGTGCGGACCTCGTCCTCCCGGTGCCGGACGGAACCGTCGTGCTGACAGAGGACGGCGAGCAGATCATCGACCTGGTCGGACCGGGCAGCGCGTTCGTACTGGCCCGCGGCGGCCGTGGGGGGCGGGGCAACGCGGCGCTCGCGTCGGCCCGCCGCAAGGCCCCCGGGTTCGCCGAACTCGGCGAGCCCGGCGAGCAGCTCGACGCCGTGCTGGAACTCAAGACCGTGGCCGACGTCGCGCTCGTCGGTTTTCCCAGCGCCGGCAAGTCCTCCCTGGTGTCGGTGCTCAGCGCGGCCAAGCCGAAGATCGCCGACTATCCCTTCACGACGCTGGTGCCCAATCTCGGCGTGGCGCAGGCGGGTGATCGTCCTCCTTACACGGTCGCGGACGTCCCCGGCCTGATTCCGGGCGCCAGCGAGGGACGCGGGCTGGGCTTGGAGTTCCTCCGGCACATCGAACGCTGCTCGGTGATCGTGCATGTGCTGGACTRCGCCACCCTGGAACCGGGTCGTGATCCGATGACCGACCTCGACGTCATCGAGGCCGAGCTCGCCGCCTACTCCGCCGATCTGTCCGACCGTCCCCGGCTGGTCGTCCTCAACAAGATCGACGTTCCGGACGCCGCGGAGCTCGCGGAGCTCGTCGCTCCCGAGCTGCGAGCCCGTGACCTCGCGGTCTTCGCGGTGAGTACCGCGACCCGACGTGGCGTGCACGCGCTGTCCCTGGCCTTGGCCGACCTCGTCGCCCAGCACCGGGCGGCCGCGCCGGCCCGGGCGGCGACCCGCATCGTGCTGCGTCCCCGCGCGGTGAACGAGCCCGACTTCACGGTGCGCCCCCTCGGCGACGGTTTCCTGATCACCGGGTCGAAGCCCGAGCGCTGGGTGCGGCAGACCGACTTCACCAACGACGAGGCGATCGGCTTTCTCGCCGACCGGCTCGCCCGCCTCGGCGTGGAGAAGGAGCTCGCTCGCCTCGGCGCCACCGCGGGAGCGGAGGTGACCATCGGCGAGGTCACGTTCGACTGGGAGCCGACGCTGAGCGGCGGCGGGCTGGGGAACGGTGGGCTGGGTGTTGATGATCATCCGGGTGGCGACGGGCTCGCCGAGACCGGTCCGGGTGGCCGCGGGCCGGCCGGCACCGCGGCCTCCGGTGCGGCACCGTCACCCGGCCGAGGTGGGGACACGGGTTCCTCGGTGTCCCTCGGACCGCGCGGGACCGACGACCGGTTGCGGGCCTCGGTGCGGTTGACCCGGGCCGAACGGATGGCTCGCCGCGCCGCCGCCGTCGTCGACCCGGCGGTACGAGGAGAACCGGCGGGTCGAGGAGAAGAAGAAGGATGAAGGCGTGCGTCCGTTCGTGACCGACGCGCGCCGGGTCGTCGTCAAGGTCGGTTCGTCCTCGCTGACGACGGCCGCCGGCGGTCTGGACGTCGACCGGCTTGAGGCGCTGGTGGCCGCGGTGCTGCCCCGGGCCGGACAACAACTGGTGCTGGTGTCCTCCGGGGCCATCGCCGCGGGTCTCGCCCCGCTCGGCCTGGCCCGGCGGCCGCGTGACCTCGCCACCCAGCAGGCGGCGGCGAGCGTCGGCCAGAGCTCGCTCGTACACAGCTACGCGGCGGCGTTCGGACGGGCCGGTCACCAGGTCG
>NZ_MRUJ01000207.1:0-23145 GCF_002099325.1 Frankia sp. KB5
CGGAACGACCGGAACCAGTGCCCGTTCAATTCGTCAATTGGTGATCCTCAACGGCCGARAGAATCAGACAAACAGAGATTGAAAAGGCTCAATGATCAATCTCACTGGCGTCGGGGGGCGTGGTCCGTGTCGGTCGAAGAACTGCAGGTACGTCGCTCGTAGAAGAACTCGATCGAACCGGAGGCCCGTAAAGACCGCCGCTGCGCGACGGTAATCCCGCGTGCCGCCCGTGGGCCGCCCGCGATCTGGTGACGTTCGGCACAGTCGGGCCACACCCCGGAAAGATCGACATTGGTTCCCATCAAAATACCTTGGCGTAAGCCGTGGTCGGCGGCGAGAATAGCAGCGGATGGGAGATCTTCCCCACGCCGCCGCGCGCCTGGAAGGCCGTACCGTGGTAGGGTCCGGCAGTCGTAAGATCATTTTTATTCATCTCTCGGAAACGCCGGCCGACGGAGTGCTTTGGGTGCTTACCGACCCCGGCGAGTAGCATGCGATATCTCTGTCGTGCATGCGACATCGTCATGAAAGGTCGCGGATCGTTCGTATCATGAAGCCAGCCAGTGAAAGGGCCTCGCTGAGTGCCGGCGCGCTCTTCGCGAGTCAGTCGGCRCTGGTCAGACGTCTCTGCAATCGCCGCCGAGTCATCGGGCCTGGCGCCTGCGACTGGAAAGCAGCCGTGGCGCGTGGACCTCAGCTCTCCTTTCGGCCCGCTGGCCCGTGGACCGTAACCACCCTCAGGAGGAGCATGTCCATTCAGTGAAGCGAGACCAGAAGACTGAAGGTCGGTTCGAGCGAGGAGCCCACGAGCATGGTGGACAGCATCAATGCGTTTATGATCTTCGGTCCTCTGGAGATCATTCTCAAAGGAGAGATCATCTCGATTGAGTCCGGAAAGCTCCGCACCCTGCTGGCAGCCCTCCTGCTGGACGCGGGCAGCGTCGTCGGCTCCGATCGGCTGATCGACTGGTTGTGGGACGACCACCAGCCAGCGAACCCGCGGGGAGCGCTACACACGTACATTCGGCGGCTCCGTCAGCTCCTGGGCGACCCGAAGATGCTGAGCACTGTCAGTAGCGGCTACCGCCTGAACCTCGGGACGGCGGTCCTGGACCTGCAGCAGTTCCGCCGGCTGATCAGGGGGGCCGAGGAGACGGCGGACCCGCAGGCTCAGGCGAAACTGCTGACCGACGCGCTGGCGATCTGGCGCGGCCCCGCGCTGGCCGACGTGCCCTCCGAGTCCCTGCGCCGGGAGAAGGGCGCGGCGCTGGAGGAGGAAAGGATGTCCGCGCTGGAGTCCCGCTTCGAGCTCGAGGTGCGCTTGAACCGAGCCGCCCAGATTGTCCGCGAGATCCGCCTCGCGGCTATCGACAATCCCTATCGGGAGAAGTTCTGGGAGCTGCTGATGCTGGCCCTGTACCGGGCCGGCCGGCAGGCCGAGGCACTGGACGTCTACCAGCAGGTGCGCACGCTGCTGGTAGACGAGCTCGGCATCGAGCCCGGCAGCGGCCTGCGGGACCTGCACGGGCGGATCCTCGAGTCCGACCCGCAGCTGTGCCTGCCGGATCGGTCCGCACCCGACGCGGCGACGCCGTCCACAGTGCCGGCCCAGCTCCCCGCCGACGCGATCGGGTTCGTCGGCCGGCAGGAGCTGATGGACCAGCTCACCGAGGCCTTGCGCCCGTCTGGGACGCGCCCGGGCGTACCGGTCGTCGTGTTGTGCGGGCCGCCCGGAATCGGCAAGACGGCGCTGGCTGTAAGTCTCGGCCACCGGTTGCGGCCAGCGTTCCCGGACGGGCAGCTGTACGTCAACCTGCGCAGCCACGAGCGGCTCGGCCAGGACCCGCCGCTCACTCCGGAGCATGTGCTGCCGCAGTTCCTACGCAGCCTCGGCGTTCCGCCGGGCCAGATCCCGGTCGAGCTGGCCGAGCAGGCGAACCTGTTCCGATCGAAGGTCGCCGGCCGACACGTGCTGGTGATGCTCGACAACGCCTCGAGCATTGACCAGGTGATGCCGCTGTTGCCCGGCGACGCCGGTTGCTCCGTCATCATCACCAGCCGACGGCACCTGGGTGGCCTGGTCGCCACGCTGGGCGCGCAGGTCGTCCAAGTGGGCACTCTGAGCCCCGAGGAGTCCCGCGAGCTCGTCGAGGGCATGTTGCGCAACGTCGCTGTCCCGGTGGATCCTGCGCTGATTCCGGAGGTGGTGGCGCTGTGTGCGTATCTCCCCCTCGCCCTGCGCATCGCCGCCGCCAATCTGATCAGTTTCCCGGGCGGCCACGCCGACGAATACGTGGACAGCCTGCGCACGGGCAACCGGCTGGCGGCGCTTACCGTGGACGACGACCCGGTCTCGGCGGTGTCCAACGCCTTCGCGCTGTCCTACGACTCGGTCGGGCCGGACGATCGCCGGTTGTTCAGCCTGGCCGGGCTCTTCCCCGGGCCCGACTTCTCGGCCAATGCCGTCGCTGTCCTGGCAGACATGAGCACAGCCCAGACCCGCAACTCGTTGAACAGGCTCACGGTGGCGAACCTGCTGCAGCAGCAGGCGCCCGGCCGGTACCAGTTTCACGACCTGCTGCGGGAATACGCTTACAAGCGGGCAGGCGACCATTTCACTGCCCAGGAGATAGCGGCGGCAGTGGACCGTCTCGGCCTGTGGTACCTGGTCGGCACGAGAAACGCGGTGGATATCCTGCACGTGGAGTTCCTCCGGCTCCCGCTGCCGCCAGAAACACGCTCCGTGATCGACGCGCCGGAATTCGTCGACGAGAGCCAGGCGATGGCCTGGCTGCTCGCGGAGTGGCGCAACGTCCTTGCTTGTATGCGCGCGCTCGACGGTTCCTGTTCAAGCCATCTGACCTGGCATCTTTCCGATGCGCTCCGCGGGTTCTTCTGGACCGGAAGATATCGGACTGAATGGTCGGAGGCGGCGCACGGCGGTCTGATTGCGGCCGGTCGGAGTAAGGACAAGCTCGGCATGGCCGCGATGCACCGCAGTCTCGCCAACCTGTATAACACGCTAGGTGACTATCGTCAGGCGATAAACCACCTTGCTGAAAGTGTCGCCCTGCACACCGACCTCGGCATGTCCGAGGAGGTGGCCGCCATCCTGAACAACCTCAGTCTCGCCCATCTGAGTCTCAGCCAGGTCGATCAGGCCGAGCGCATCGGGCAGGRGGCCTTGGCGATCGCCCGGGAAGTCGGGTCCCCGCGGACCGAGGCCGCCGCGCTTGGACTACTCGGCCAGATCCACTGGGCTCAGGGCGACATGACTGTGGCCACGACCTACATCACGTCGTCGCTGCGGGCCGCCGGCGAGCTCGGGCTGCATCACATCACCTCGTACAGCCTGAGGAACCTGGGCCTGGTACGTGAGGCGTTGGGAGATCTGGACGCTGCGAAGTCCTGCTTCTCCCAGGCTCTTGAGGTCTCCACGCGTATCGACTCCTTCTACGACCGGAGCATCTCGCTCTACGGGCTCGCGCTGGTGCACCACGATGTCGGTGACAACCAGGCCKCGCTTGAGTTCGCCGAGCAGGCGCTGGGCGCCTTCCAGGAGTGCGGTGACCGGACCTTTGAGGCGGAGACCCTCTGCATCATGTCGGGGATCAACGCCGAGCGCGGGGACTGGACCGCATCCATCCAGTGCGCCCGGCAGGCATTCGAACGGGCAAACGCCATCGACTACACCGACGGGAAGGCCTACTCGCTCGTCCGGATCGCGCTCGCGGACGACCACTTCGGCCGTGCCGCCGCCGCGGCGCTGCACGCGGCAGACGCCTTCGCCCTGGTGGCCGGCACCAACCGGATCACTCAGCGCAGGATCCTGGTAGACCTCGGGCTGATGTACGCCGAGCAGCAGGAGTTCGAGCGAGCCACCGAATGCGCACAACGCCTGCGCACCATCTCGGAGGAGACCGGGCAGCTTCTGGGCGCGGCCGAGGCGAAAAGGATTATGGCCCTGGTCACGCGCCGGTCGAACCTTTTGCCATCCGCCGAACCCCTCCGGAACGAAGCGTCGTAGACCGTCGGCTGGACCGCGTGCCTGATACAACCCGGGTGCGCGGACCGCGCGACATCCGGCCTTTCTCACCCTCTGATCATGCGCCCCTCGGCGGAACTGGTCTGATACGCCGGCGTGGTCCCGCTGATGTCAACCGCCAGCCAGCCGTCAGCGGCACGAAAGGATGGTCGGGGTAGCTTTGTCCTGCGCAGGAAATATGCGCCCAGTACAAGCAGATGCCGTCCTGGCGACGGGCGCAGCAATCAGCGGAAGAAATCCCGCGCAGGACCCCAGCGAAGGATCCGTAGATGCCGGCTGACACTGAGATCGCACACACCGAGGACTCTCTCCGCGAGCTGCACTTCATGCAGACGGTCGACCGTTCCCTCATCCACCGTCACGCGCTTTCCGAAGTGTTCCTGACCGACACCGTGCCCACCGGTGCGACGTCCTACCTGGCTGCCGCCCAACTGCCGTCRTCCCACGCGTACTTCACCGACCACGTCCGACACGGCGCGGTGGATCCACTGCTTCTGCTGGAATGCTCACGCCAGGCTGAGACCTACGGCGCCCACGTGCATTTCGGCGTGGCACGGGACACCCGGTTCGTCCTGAGGTCGTGGTCCATGCAGCTGCCGGGGCTGTTCGCCATCCGCACCCGAGGCGCCAGCGAGCTGACGATGGCGGTCGGCACGCGCCCACTCGTCGGCGACCGGCCGACCAGTCGGTCGCTGGCCTACGACATCCGGCTTTCCCTGGACGGCGTGGCCATCGGCGACACCCGGATCGCGGTGGGCTACCTGTCTGACTCCGCCTACGAACACGTGCGGGCGCTCCGCCGGGGAAGCGCGCCGCACACATCGGACGACATCCGGCCCACGCCCGCGACGATCGCGCCGGCCGCTGTCGGGCGAGCCAGCAGCGTCAACACAATCCTCGTGGATCCCGTCCAGTTCGCTGGCGGGGCCACGGCCACCATTCGGGTGCCCGTCGACAACCGCAGCATGTTCGACCACGCACTGGACCATTTCCCCGGCATGGTACTCACCGAGGCGGCCCGGCAGCTGTGCCTGTGGTCCGGCGCGGACCTGCTCGGCGTGCCGGCCACCGCGGCCACCGTCGTCGCCTTCGACCTGGCCTTCACCCGGTTCGCCGAGCTGGATGTGACAACCACCGTGGCAGCGGTCCACCAGCATGAGGACGTGGTCGGCGGGTCCACCTTCGCCGTGTCCTTCCAGCAGAACGACGCCGTCATCGCGGCGGGAACCATGACCATCTGCCCGGTTCCCACCAGTCATCTCACCGACGACTGAACCCACAGCCGCACACAACGCCAGCTGCACAGGGCGAGGACGGGCACCGGCGGTGGCGCCGCGGGCCCGGGAGGAGAATGCGATGGGCCGATCGATCTTCATCACGGGCGGGAGCCGGGGCATCGGCCTGGCCGCCGCACGGTCGTTCGCCGAGGGGGGCGACCGGGTCGCCGTCGCCGGCCGGTCGGGGGCCGCCCCGGAAGGCGTGCTCGGTCTGCGCGCGGACGTCAGGGTACCTGGCGACGTCGAGCGTGCGCTGCGAGAGGCGGAGGAGGCGCACGGAACGGTCGAGGTACTCGTCGCCAACGCGGGCATCACCATCGACGTCCCGCTGCTGCGGATGTCCGACGAACAGTTCGAGACCGTGGTCGACACGAACCTGGCCGGAGCGTTCAGAGCCGTCCGGGCCGCCGTCGCCAGCATGCTTCCGGCCCGGCGTGGGCGAGTGGTGTGCGTGTCGTCGGCACTTGGTTTCCTCGGCTCCCCCGGRCAGAGCAACTACGCCGCGTCCAAGTCCGCCCTCCTCGGCATGGCACGGTCCGTCGTGTGGGAGCTCGGGAACCGCGACATCACCGTGAACGTGGTGGCACCGGGGATCATTGACACCGACATGACCAGGCCGCTGACCGAACAGCGCAGGCAGGAGCTGATGCGGATGACCCCGCTGCGCCGGATGGGGACAGTGGACGAGGTCGTCGCCGCCATCCGGTTCCTCGCCAGCGACGAGGCAAGCTACGTCACTGGCACCGTCCTCCCCGTCGGCGGCGGCATCGCGATGGGCCTGTAGGCGCAACCCCGACCGGGTGCGGACAGTCCGCGCCGCCGTCAGGTGCGGGCCGCGGCCAGCAGATGCCGGGTGTACGGGTGCGCGGGGCGCTCGAGCACCTGCTCCGCGCCGCCGATCTCGGCCACCTGCCCGTCCTTCATCACCAGGACGCGGTCGCTGACGTGCCGGATCACTGCGATATCGTGGGAGATGAACAGCAGGGCCAAGCCGAGTTCGTCGCGCAGTCCCGCCAGCAGGTCGAGGATCTGGGCCTGCACCGACAGGTCGAGCGCGGACACCGGTTCGTCGCAGACGAGGACCTCGGGTGACGGCGCGAGCGCACGCGCGATCGCCAGCCGCTGACGCTGCCCGCCGGACAGCTCGCGAGGGTGGCGTCGCAGCACCTGTTCGGACAGCCCTACCTGGTCGAGGAGTGCGACGATCCGATCTCGTCGCGCCCGGCCCCGATCCGGACCGGACATGGCGTCGCCGACGATCCGCTCGGCGGTGTGACGCGGGTCGAATGAGCTCAGGCAGTCCTGGTGGACGGCCTGTATCCGGTGCCGCCGAGGCCTGCGGTCACGTTCGCGTACCCGGCTGGGCGAGGCGGTCGCCGCCGCGGCCGCCACCCAGGGCGCGCCGGCGAACCGGACGGTACCCTCGTCCGGTTCGAGCAGGCCGAGCACGATGCGGGCCAGCGTGGTCTTGCCGGACCCGGACCCACCGATGACGCCGAGTGTCTCGGCGGCACGAAGCTCGAACGTCACGGCACGGACGGCGTCCCGCCACCCCCCGTCGGGATCGCGGAAACGTTTGGTGATGCCGGTGGCTTCGACGAGAGCCTCGGCGGTGTCCCTGCGGGCCGGGGCGACGACCCGTGGCGGTCCGGCCCGCTCCGTTTCCGTTCCGGGCCGCCAGCACAGGACGCCGGGTTCGAGACCCGGGTGATCGGGGCGCGGCAGTTCCTCGCGGCACCGGTGGTCGGCGAGTGGGCAGCGCACCGCGTATGGGCAGCCGTCCGGCCCGGCCGGTGGACGGCGCGGCAGGTCCGGGGACAGCACGGTGCCCCGCGAGTGCCGCGAGGGGGCCGCCGCGAGCAACGCGCAGGTGTACGGATGCCGTGGACCGCCAAGCACGTCGACGGCCGGTCCCTGCTCGATGATCCGCCCCTCGTACATGACCGCCACCCGGTCGGCGACGGCGGCCACCGTGGCAAGATCGTGACTAATCAACAGCAGAGCGACACCGCCGCGTACCAGGCCGCGCAGCACCTCGACGATCCGCTCCCGGGAGGCGGCATCCAACGCGGTCGTGGGTTCGTCGACCAGCAGCAGGTCGGGTCCGGCCGCGACCGTCGAGGCGATCAGGGCCCGCTGTCGCAGACCGCCAGAGAGCTGATGCGGGTACTGCCCGGCGCGCCGGGCCGGCTCCGGCACCCCCACCTGCCCAAGCGTCGCGACGGCCCGCTCGCGGACGTCGCGACGGGCCACGATCCGGTGGACGCGCAGGGGCTCGGCCACCTCCGCTCCCACCGTCCGCAGCGGATCCAGGGAGGCCAACGCGTCCTGGGGCACCAACCCGATCCGGCGGCCTCGCAACACCCGCCACCCCGGTTCGGTCAAGGCGGTCAGATCCACGCCCTGCAGGTCCAGCCGGCCAGCACGGACCATCGCACCGCGCCCGGCCAGTCCGATCAGCGTCCGGGCGAGCACGCTCTTGCCGGCACCGGACTCGCCCACGACCGCGAGACACTCGCCGGGACGGACGGCGATCGACACGTCCCGCACCGCACGCACGCCGGCGACGCCGTCCCGAAACGTCACGTCCAGCCGCTCGACGACCAGGGTCGGCTCGGCGGCGGTCACGTCCGGGCTCATCCGCCGCGCCGGACAAGCCGCTGCTGGGCCCGGCGGCCGGCGGCCTGGACGGCGAGCACGGTCAGCGCGAGCGCCGCACCCGGGCACACCCCGACCCACCACGCGGACCGTAGGAAGTCCCGGCCTTCCGCCAGCATCAGACCCCACTGCGCGGTGGAGGGCTGCGGGCCCAACCCGAGGAAGCTCAGCCCCGCCACGTACACGATGGCCGAGCCGACCCCCGTGGTCGCCAGCGCCAGCGCCGGACCGAGCGCGTTTGGCAGCACGTGGCGCACGACCAGCGCCATCCGGCCGACGCCGAGTCCGCGGGCCGCCTCGACGTAACCCGCTCGGCGGGCGACCATCGCCTCGGCGCGGACGAGGCGGCCGTACAGAGGCGTCAGCGCCACCACCGTGGCAATCATGGTCCTGCCGCTGCCGGGCCCGAGCACCGCGATGACCAGGAGGGCGAGCATCAACGGGGGTATCGCGATCAGCACATCCATCACCCGGGTGAGCACCAGGTCGACGAGGCGCCCGCCGAGCGCCGCCGCGAGGCCCAGAGCCGCACCGATCCCCACGGCCAGCGCGACGGAGCCGACGCCGAGCAGCAGGGACGCCCGGGCACCATGYAGCACCCGGGCGCACACGTCCCGCCCGAGCTGGTCGGTCCCACACCAGTGCGAGCCGCTCGGCGCTGCCAGCACGCCTGACGGGTCGACGACGGTCGGCGAGGCGCCCGTGAGGATCCCCGGTGCCGTCACCGCCAGGGCGATCACCAGGAGGATGCCAGTGAGCAGGATCGTCGACGCGCGGGCGACGAGACGCGGCGCGGGCCGGTCAGACAGCGTCGGAGGCGCTGCCAGGACGTTGGTCACCGGTCCATCACCTCGATCCGAAGCCGCGGGTCGAGGACGCGTTGCAGCAGATCCACGACGGTGAAGACGACGGCCGAGACCAGGGCCGATGTGAGGACGACCCCCATCACCACGGGCATGTCCCGGTCGATGACGGCGTGCACGGTCAGCGCGCCGAGCCCCGGGCGGGCGAAGACCGTCTCGACGAGGACGGTGCCGGCGAGCAGCGTCCCGGCGAGCCAGCCGCCGAGGTTGAGCGCGCTTGCGGCGGCGTGGCGCAGGGCGTGGCGCATTGTGACGCCGGTGGGGCTCAGGCCGCGGRCCCGAGCGGCGGCGGCGAACGGCTGCGCGAGGGCGGCTTCCAGTCCCTCCCGCAGCGTCCGGGAAAGCGCGCCGGCGGCCGGCATGGCGAGGGTCACCGACGGCAACACAAGGCTGGCCGCGCCCTGGGCCCCCGCTCCGGGGAAGATCCGCAACTGGAACGAGAACACGCTCACCAGCACGATGCCCACCCAGAACGAGGGCACGGACAGGGCCAGTGACTCCCAGGCCATCGCCGCGGCGCGCAGTCCCGGTCGGCGGCCCGCGGTCGCGACGGCGATGGCCACCCCGGTCAGGACCGCGAGCACCAGCGCCGCGGCCGCGAGTTCGGCCGTGGGTCGCAGCTGATCCACGATCACCTCGCTGACCGGCTGCTGGAGTTGATACGAGGTACCCAGGTCGCCGCGGGCGAGATGGCCGAGATAGTGGACGTACCTCAGCGGAGCCGGCTCGCCGAGACCGTACTCTGCCTGGATTTCCGCCCGTACCTGGGGCGAGGCGGACGTTCCCGGCCCTAGCAGGACCGCCACCGGATCGCCCGGGGCCAGCTGCAGCGCGGTGAAGGTGAGCGTGGCGGCGCCCAGCAGTACCGCGGCACCGGAGAACAGGTGTCGCAGCAGGTGTCGCAGGACGGTCCGGCGGCGCGCGGGTTCGGGGGCGGGGCCGCGATCCTCCGTCGCCGGCGCCTGCTCGAGGACATGCATGTCGCCTCCAGACATCCGCCGCGCTACCCGGAGACGCGCCAGGCATCGAAGAAGAGCGGCCAGGCGTTCGGGTCGACGCCGATGCCGTCGACCCGTCGGGCCACGCCCAGGATCGAGCTGGGCGTGTAGAGCGGGACTACAGCCGCGCTGGCGAGCACGTCGTGCTGGACCCGCCCGTACAGGTCGTCGCGGGCCGTCCGGTCGAGGCTCTCCGCGCCGTCGACCGTCAGCCGGTCCACCTCCGCGTCGGCCAGCTGCGCCATGTTCTGCCCGCCAGATGCCGGGGAGCTGGCGGAGTTGAAGAACAGCCGCAGCACATCCGGATCAGCACGGCTCCAGCTGAAGTCCAGCATCTGCGCCTTGTTGCTGTAGGAGAGCGCCAGGTAGGTGYCGACGTCGAGACTGGGACGGGTGACCTCCACGCCCAGCTTCCGCAGGTCGGCCTGGATCRCCTGGCCGAGCACATCACGCTGGTCGCGCAGGTACGTCGGCACGACCGGCCAGGAGATGCTCAGCCGCCGGCCGTCGCGCACGCGGAACCCGGCGCCGTCGCGCCTGGCCCAACCGGCCTCGTCGAGCAGCTGGCCGGCTTTGACTGGGTCGTAGGGCCAGCTCTGCCTGACGGTCGCGTCGTAGGAGGGAGTGACGTCCGTCAGCGGGCCCCAGGCTCGCCGGTACTGACCGAAGTACACGGCGCCGACATTCCGGTCCACGTTGATTCCCCGCTGGATCGCGGTGCGGACCCGGCGGTCGGTGAAAGGCGCCAGCGACGTGTTCAGGTAGAGACTGTAGGGGACTCCCGGCACGTCCTTCCGCAGCAGCCGCAGATTCCGGTCGGCGCCGACGGACCGCGCGTCCGCCGGTGGCACGGCGGCGGCGACGTCGACCTGCCCGCTGGTCAGCGCGCCGACCCGGATGGAGTTCTCCTTCAGGATGCGGATGACGATCCGGTCGAGGTAGGCGGGGCCGGAGTGCCGCGCGGTCGCGGGCGCCCAGTCATAGGCCGGATTCCTGGTCAGGACGATGCGCTGGCCTCGGGTGCGACTGGTGACGGAGAACGGCCCGGTACCAACCGCTCGTGGCCCGCCCGCGCACAGCTGCGCGGCGTCGGTGGCGAGGACCTTCGGCGAGTAGAAGCCGAGATAGGTGGTGCTGGCGGCCTGGAGGAACGGGGCGAACGGCCGGCTGAAACGCACCCGTACGGTGTAGAGATCGACGACGTCGGTGCCGGCGTACGGGCCGAGCAGGCTCGCGGCGTACTGCGACCTGGTCTGCTTCGCGACGATGTGCGCGAAGTTGGCCCGCACCGCCGCCGCGTCGAAGGCGCTGCCGTCGGTGAAGGTCACGCCGTGGCGCAGATGAAAGGTGTAGGTGCGCAGGCCGTYGGTGATGTCCCAGGACGTCGCCAGCCAGGGGTGGAAATGACCKGCGTCGTCCTGCGCGACGAGTGAGTCGAAGACGTTGCGGAGGACGCTCGCGGTGACGTCCTGCTGGCTGGCGTGGATGTCGAAGCAGGTCGGCTCCGCGTCGATCGCGTAGGTCAGGGTTCCCCCGCGCACGGGTCGACCACCGCCTGCGGGAACCGCGGCGGTGTCGGGACCGCACCCGGTGAGCAGAAGTATCGCCGCGACAACGAGGAGTCCGAGCGCGGACCGTACGGACACGATGGGGTGCACAGCAGAGCTCCGGGGGTCGAGGGCCGGTGTGGTCAGAGGGCCGCGGGCGGGACGTCCGCGGCCGTCGCCCCCCGCCGGTCGGACGTCCCGCCCGCACCGGGTGACCGCACCTGCCCGGCGGGATGCGCCCCGGCCTCGCGGAGATGCCGCGTCACGAGCCCGTGCACGAGCGGGCACCACTGCGGGGGAAAGATGTGGCCCAGCTCGTCGACAACCACCAGCCGCGCGGCGGCGATCTCGCGGGCCAGCGTTTCGCCGTGCGCGAGGGGAAAAACGGTGTCGCGCCGGCCGTGCACCACCAGGGCCGGCACCCGGATCGCGCCGATCCTCGCGGTCAGCGGCGGCGTGCGGTCCAGTGCCCGCAGATGGTTACTGCCAAGGTCCGAGCCCGCCTCCCGTCGCATCGAGCGCTCGACCAGGTCCCGCCAGTAGGTCTCACTGAACGGCGCGCCGGCCCCCACGAGCACGCGCCAGCCGCGCACCGCCGCCGCGACGCGCGCCGCTCTGGTCGTCGGCGGGTTGTCGTTCAGCGCGGCGACGTGGTCGAGCAACGGCCGCTCCGGACCGGGCAGGCCGGTCAGGGGCGGCAGATGGACGTCGCCGTTGGCATCCGGGGAGCAGGACAGCAGGACCAGGGAGCGAACCAGGCTCGGCTCCTCCAGCGCGAGCAGCTGGGCCACGATGCCGCCCGCGGACTGGCCCACCACGTGTGCGGATGCCAGTCCCAGTCCGGTGATGACGTCCGCCGCGTCCCCGGCGAGCGTGGACAGGTCATAGCAGGAAAGGCGGGAGTCGGTCTTCGTGGACAGACCGACGTCACGATGGTCGTATCGGACCACCCGGTACCCGGAATCGGCCAGCATCCGGCAGAGCGCGTCGGGCCAGGTGATCCCCTGCGCGGGCCCGCCCATCACAAGCAGAATCGCGGGATCCGCTGACCTGCCAAAACTTTCGGTCCATAGCATAAGATCGTCTCGTGTCCGCACAAACCGTTCCATCTGCGTCTCTCTGCTAGCGTGCGCGTGTCTGGCAATCCCCGACGGGTCACGTGTGGAGGCGGCGGCGATGCCCGGTTACCGGCGCGGCGAGACAACAGCCCTCGTGCTGGTGGATCTCCAGCACTGGATCGTCGACATGCCGTGGGCGCCGATCCCGGGTACCCAGGTCGTCGACGCCTGCGTCCGGCTGCGTGACGGCCTGGCCGACGCGAAGGCGACGACGGTGATCGTGCGTTATCTGCGTGCCGACGGCCGCGACGGTGGGCCCCAGGCCGCGCCGAACCAGCTCGTCGCCGCCCTGGCGCCGCGGCCCGGCGACCTTGTCGTCACCAAGGACGGCCTGGATGCCTTCACGGGCACCGGCCTGGCCGGGCTGCTGCGCGAACAGGGCCGCACCAGGCTGGTGATCGCGGGCCTGTCCACCGCGCACGGCGTGTCCGCCACCGCTGGAACGGCGGTGGCGTCGGGCTTCGACGTGGCCGTCGTGTCCGATGCCACCGCGAGCGTGACGGTGGCGGAGCACACCGGAGCGCTCGATCAGCTCGCGCGCGCGGGCGCGGCGATCTGCTCGATGGCGGATATCCTCGCGCCGTGAGGCGTCACTGGCTGCTGCTGCCCGTGGGCCGAACGACGTAGACGACCCGGTACTGGGCGTCCGGTGGCGGACCGTCCAGCGCCATCGCATAGCGGTCGGCCAGCGTCATGAAGAACGTTCCGGCCGAATCCGGGTCGATGCGTTCCACCACCCCGCGGATTTCGAGGTACCGGTATGGCTGGTCCGGGTCGTTGATGGAGACCGCCACGTGTGGATTGGCCGTCACGTTTCGGTACTTGTACCGGACGGTCGTGTTCGTGAAACAGAGGAACTCGCCGTCCCAGGAAAACCACATGGGATTCACCTGCGGCTGCCCGTCGGGCCGGATGGTCGCCAGATGGGCGAAGAGCGGCCGCTCCAACAGGTCGCGGTGGCTGTCCGGAATGATGGTCACGTTTTTCTCCTCAGGTCGCCGAGGCCGTCAGGCTGCCTCGTCGGCGGTGCGGTGAACAGTGCGGTCAGTCGGGTCCGCACCGGTGCGGCGTCACGGGAGGCCGTGTCGACATGCCCGTCCGGGCGCACCAGGGCGGCGACAGCGCCCCGCGCCCGGCCGTTTCCGTCGAGCACCCGCACGTCCACCCGGTCCGCGAAGTGGTCGCGGCACAGGTCCGCCAGTGCGTCGAACGAGGCGCCGCCGGAACCGTGCCGCTCGGGCCGCGAGATCAGCAGGGTGTAGCGCAGGTCGTCGAGCTCGGACCGCAGCGGCAGCGGGATCAGTGCGCCCGGCTGGAATCCGGCCACCGCGCGGCCCTCCGACGCCGCCACCCGGTACCTGGTGCGCAGGCCGGCCAGCCAGGGAACGTAGGAGATGTCGAACAGTCGTAGGGCTGAGGCGGCCCGCAGCAGCGTGTCCCGAAGCGCCACCTGGTAGCCGCGGCGCAGCAGCCAGATCCGCGTCTGCACGTCGGCCTGGCGGACGACCGCCCGGGCTACCTGCCCACGCTCCGCCGCGTAGGTGTCCAGCAGATCCGGATCCGCCCGGCCGTGCCAGACGAACGCCATCTTCCAGGCCAGGTTGTGCGCGTCGGTGACGCCTGTGTTCAAGCCCTGCCCGCCGGCCGGGCTGTGGATGTGCGCCGCGTCCCCCACCAGGAACACGTGCCCGACCCTGGTCCGCTCGGCCTGCCTGGCGTGCACCGAGAACACGCTGAGCCAGTCCGGGTCACGCAGGACGATCCCGCCCGGGCCCCGCTCGTCGACCAGCCGCTGGACGGCGTCGAGGTCGGCTCCCTGCTGGGTGAAGTCCGGTGGCGCGGAGGTGAAGACCCGCCACCGGCCGGAGGGCAGCCCGCAGGCGACCAGGATGCCGCGCGTGGAGCAGAAGTAGTGGGTCATCGTCGGATCGAGTGCGGTGTCCGCCAGCGCGTCGGCCACCACGAAGCGCAGCTCATAGGTGTCGCCGTCGAAGCCGATGCCGAGCTGGGCCCGGACCGTGCTGCTCGCGCCATCGGCGCCGACCAGGTAGGCGAACTCCTCGATCCGCTCCGCGCCGTCCGGATACCGCACCCGCACCCGCACCCGGTCGTCGCACTGGTCGAGGTCGAGCAGTTCGGTGCGCCATTCCGGCGAGCCGCCGAGGCCGGTCAGGACCTCCCGCAGTACCTCCTCGACGCCGGGCTGCGGGCAGATCAGCGGCCGGGTGGCCGTCCGGTAGCGCAGGTTGGCGATGACCTTCCCCGAGGAGTAGTAGCGCATCTGCGTCTGCGGCAGGGATCTCGATGCCAGCGCCTCATCGCCCCCGATCCGACGGATCAGTTCACGGGTGCGTGGCCACACCCCGAGTGCCTTGGACAGGGTGCTCGGCCCGCCGGCCCGGTCGATGCAGCGCACCGGCACCCCGCGCCGGGTCAGCTCGATCGTGGCCATGAGACCGGCTGGTCCGGCGCCGGCGACCAGCACCGGCAGCCGCGGTGCCGACGGCGTCATGCGTCCACCGCCACGGTGACGGGCTCCGCCTGCTCGGTGGTGGTGACGCCAACCTCCCGCGGCCGCAGCAGCAGATGAAGCACGACCCCGGTGGCGGCTCCGATGCCGACCAGCAACCACAGCAGAACGTGGATGCCGTGGGTGTAGCTGCGCGTGAGCAGGTCGAGGAAATCGGCGCGGGCGGTACCGGTGAGGCCGTCCGCCGCGCCGGTGAGGTTCCCGCTGACCGCCTTGTTCGCGATCGTGGCGGCATCGGCACCGCCCGGCGGGACCGCCGTCGCCGGCAGGCCCGCGGAGATTCTCCCCCGGGTCACATCGAGCACCAGGGCCCCCATCGCCGCGATCGCCACCGCCTCGCTGGCCAGCCGCACGGTGTTGAACATGCCGGCGGCGGTACCCGCCTGTTCGGGCCGCACCGAGGTGATCGCGACACCGTCGACCAGACCGGCCGTCATGCCCATGCCCGTACCGATCAGGAACAGCGGCCCGATGAGGCTGACGACCGCGATGTCCTGGTCGATGACCGTGAGCCAGGCTGCACCGCCGGCGGCCACCAGCATGCTCAGGCTGAGCACCAGCCGGGTGGACAGCCCGCGCCGGACCAGGTTGCTGACAACCAGCGGCACCACCAGCACAGGCAGGGTAAGCAGCATCATCGTGTCACCGGCGYGGCCGACGGACATCCCGCGGGCACCGGTCAGGTAGGCGGGCAGGAGCACCACCAGGCAGACGAACCCGAAGGACAGGGACAGCGGCACCAGCGAGGCGGCCAGGAAGCGCGGCTGGCCGAACAGACCGAGGTCGAACATCGGTCGCGCCTGGCGCAGTTCGGCGACGACGAACAGCGCCATGAGCACCGCCGCCGCAACGAGGAGCAGCACCGTGCCGGCGCTGCTCCAGCCCCACTGCGGCCCCTGTACGACACCGAGCATCAGCAGCAGCAGGCTCAGCGTGAAGGAGGYGATGCCCGGCCAGTCGAACCGGATCGCGGCGGGATTGCGCGACTCCCGCACCATCGGCACCGCGACGGCCACCAGGACCATGACCACCAGGTGCGAGGCGAACACGCCTCGCCAGCCGAAGGCGTCCACCAGCAGCCCGGCGGTCGACGGACCGAGAGCCAGCCCGGCGCCGGCCGCCGAACCGAGGATGGCGAACGCCCTGGCCTGCGCCGCGCCCTCGAACGTGGTGGCGAGGATTGCCGACCCGGCCGTCATGACTGCGGCCGCGCCGACCCCGGCCAGCGCCCGGGCCGCATCCAGCACGATGATGTCGGACGTCAGCACACTCACCGCGCTCGACAGGCTGAACAGGGTGAGGCCGGCGACGAACAGCCGCTTGCGACCCAGGATGTCGGCGGCCGAACCGCATGCCAGCATGGAACACGCGAAGGCCAGGTTGTAGGAGTTGACCACCCACTGCAACGGAGCGTACCCGGCGTGCAGGTCGACACCGATCCGCGGCAGGGCGACGGACGTGCCGGTCAGGGAGGCCGGCAGGGTCAGCACGGCCAGGCAGACCGCGATCAGAACAATCACCGGGCGGCCGCGGCCGCCCACGGAAGGCGCATTCATGGCAGAGGTCCTTGTTCCCAGAACTGGTGGGGCCGAGTAGGGCGAAAAGAACGGAGGGGACGGGTGGCGCGGAGAAGGACGCGCGACCGGGTCAGGCCGCCGGTCGGCCGACGGCCGCGCAGGAGAAGCTGAAGCCACCGCCGGCGCCGATCACCAGGGCGAACTCGCCCGGGGCGAGCAGGTCCTGTTCGACGATCGCGGCGAGGTTCGCCCCCATGTCGCCCGCGCCCAGATGCCCGGTCTCCGCGCCGAGGTCCACGATCTTGGCGGTGGTGGCGTTCTCAACGGCCGGGTGATAGGTCTCCTGCCGCACCTTGAGACCGACCCGGGGCAGGGCGATGAGGCGCAGCCGCGGATCGTCGGAGGTGAGGCCGCTGTCGGCGAGGCAGTCCGCGATGATGCGACGGAGCGTCGCGTGCACGTCCCGGAAAAAGCCGGCGGTGCCGACGTCCTCCATGAAGGCCTTCTTCGTCCGCCTCACGTCCACTCGCTCGCTGAGCCACCGGCTCGCCGGGGTGAAGGGGTCGCGACCGCGGTGCAGCCCCTCAGCGGCGGAGACCGCCCCGCTGGCCAGACCGAGCAGCGTCAGCTCGTCCACCGCGTCGTCCCGCTCGTGCAGGAGCATGGCCGTCGCGCCGTCACCGTAGAAGACTCCGTAGTCACCGCTCCAGCGGTCGAATCCCTCGTCGCGGAAACAGTCGGCCGTCGTCACCAGCGCGGCGCCGGTCGTGCTGTCGGCGAGCAGGCGGGCGCAGGCCGCCTCCAGGGCGACCCCTCCGCCGTTGCACATGACCTGGATGCCCAGCGGGACGCTGCGGCGGGCACCGAGCTGATCGGCGATGTAGTGCGCGGGCGACCAGAAGTCGTGCCCCTGGTGATGGATCCAGGCGTGCGCGCTGAAACCGAGGCGGCTTCCGTCCCAGCCGGCGGCGTACAGCGCCGCCCGCGCGGCCCGGACCGCCATTTCCGGCGCCGCGACATCCCGCGCGACCGGTACCCGGATGACGGCGGTGTTCGCCAGGTCCTGTTCGCTGATGTGGCCCTGGCCGATCGCGTCTCGGGCGGACACGGTCGCGTCGGGCAACCACGCTCGGACCGCTCGGAGACCGAACCCCGATCTGAGGTACATCATGCCTTCCCATTGCCTCGTGTCGGAATGCCGGGAAGAAGGTCCCAGCCGCGCTCGGCCGCATGGGCGAGGAGAACCGGGTCCTGTCCGACCACGCCGGCGTGGCCCACGGCCGCGAGCATCGGCAGGTCCGAGGAGTGATCGCCGTAGGCGACGCAGAGCCGCCCGTCGACGCCGAACTCGGCGAGCAACGCCCGGGCCGCGGTGGCCTTGCCCTCACCGATGACGGTGCGGACCACCCGGCCGGTGTACCGGCCGGCACGGACTTCGGGGACCGTACCGAGCACCTGATCCGCCCCGAGGTGTTCCGCGATCGGGTCCAGGCAGGCCGAGAACGATCCCGACACCAGGACGATGATCGTCCCGGCGGCCTGGAGTCGGCGCAGCACCCGCACCAGCTCGCCGTGGAAGAGCGAGCCCCCCACCATCTCCTGTTGGAACCACCGCCGGCCGCTTGCGGCCACCTCGGTCTCCCGCTGGCCAGCGAAGACCTCGTAATAGAGCCGGTTGGTCTCCCCGCGTGGCACCCCGTCGGCCGCGAGCCGGTGCAACCGGTCCGCGATCTGCCGGTACCGGTCCGGCGCGCCGAGGTGGAACTCCAGAAAACTGAGCATCCCCTTGACGGTGATGAGTGTTTCGTCGACGTCGAAGAACGCGATCCGGGCGGGATCGATGCCCATGGCGACTCAGTACCTAGTGCCGACGGCCGCCGGCACCGCGTCGAGATCCGCCAGGTCTTCGCCGCTCAGGACCAGGTCCGTCGCCGCCACGTTCTCCCGCAGGTAGCGAGGGTTCTTTGTGCCGGGAATGGGGACGACCTGACTGCCGTGGGCCAGCGTCCAGGCGATGGCCACCTGCGCCGGCGTCGCGGAGTGACGCTCCGCCACCTCGCGGACGACATCAACGATGCGCTGGTTCGTCACGATCGCGGGTCCGCGGAACCGCGGGTTGGTCGCCCGGAAATCGGAGTCCTCGAAACGGTCGACGTGCAGGGTACCGGTGAGGAAGCCGCGGCCCAGCGGGGCGAACGGCACGAAGCTCACCTCGTTGTCGGCGCACCATCGGACGACGTCGCTCGCCTTGTCCGGCCCGAGCGGGTCCCGCGTCCACAGGGACAGCTCCGACTGGATCGCGGTGACCGGGTGGATCGCGTGCGCCTCGACGGCCTGCGCCACGCTGACCTCGGAAAGGCCGAGGAAACGCACTTTGCCCTCGGCGACCAGCTCGGCCATCGCCCCCCAGGTGTCCGCGAGCGGGACGGCCGAGTCGACGCGGTGCAGGTAATACAGGTCGATGACTTCGGTGCCAAGCCGGCGCAGGCTCGCCTCGATCGCCGTGCGCAGATAGGCGGGCGACCCGTCGAGATGTGACCTCCGGGCAGCCAGGTCCTCGATCACGATGCCGAACTTCGTGGCGACGACCACGTCCTCGCGCCGACCGACGGCGGCCCGGCCGAGCAGCTCCTCGTTGTGGCCGGCACCATAGATGTCCGCGGTATCGAGCAGGGTCACGCCGAGGTCGACGGCTTCCCGGATCACCTCGACCGAACGGTTGTCGTCGAGTTCGGACTCCTTGTAGAGCCAGCTCATCCCCATGCAGCCCAGGCCGATCCCGCCGACCTCGACCCCGGTTGCGCCGAGTTTCCGTACCTGCATCCCACGTTCTCCTTTCGGACTCAGGCGGCGAGGAGCACCAGCGCCGCGTTGTGACCGCCGAATCCCAGCGAGGTGCTCAGCGCCACATCGAGGGACGCGGTCGTCGCCGTGCCGGCGACGACCGTCAGGTCGACCGCGGGATCCAGGTCGGTGAGATTCGCCGTCGGCGGGACGGCGCCGTGGCGCAGCGCCAACGCGGTGAGACCGGCCTCGATGGAGCCGGCTGCGGCCAGGGCGTGGCCAGTCACCCCCTTGGTCGACGTCACCAGGGGACGCTCGCCGAGGGTCCGGCGCAGCGCCCTGGCCTCGGTGACGTCGTTGAGCGGCGTCGACGTGCCGTGCGCGTTGACATGGTCGACGTCGTCGCCGGCGATCCCCGCGTCTCGCAGAGCCGCCCGCACCGCCCGCTCGATGCCCGCCCCGGCCGGATCAGGCGCAGTCGCGTGGTACGCGTCCGACGAGGCTCCAAATCCGCTGACCAGGGCGTGGACGTCGGCCCCGCGGGCGCGGGCGTCGGCGGGCCGCTCAAGAACGAGGATCCCAGCGCCCTCACCGGCGACGAACCCGTCCCGGGCCACGTCGAACGGGCGCGACGCGGCGGCCGGGTCGTCACGCCGGGCCGACAGCGCGCCCATCCGCTGCAGGCCGGTGATCGCACCCGCGGACAGGGCCGACTCGGCACCGCCGGCTATCACGACGTCGCAGGTGTCGGACCGCAGCAGGTCCCGGGCGAGACCTACGGCGGTGGAGCCGGACGCACAGGCCGTCGCCGTGACCAGACTTGGGCCGAGCGCCTGGCAGTCGATCGCCACGCAGCCCGCGACCATGTTCGCCATCCCCATAGGGATCATCAACGGCGAGACGTCCTCCGGCGCGCCTTCGACGAGAGAGCGGTGCTGCCGTTCCCAGGTGTCGGTGCCGCCAAGCGAGTTGCCGATCACCACGCCGACGCGCGCGCCGTCCCACGTCCCCGGGTCCAGCCGGGCATCGGCGATCGCCTGGCGAGCGGCCACGATCGCAAGCTGGACGAACCGGTCGAGCCGCCAGGCCATGGCTCGGCCCAGCAGCTTCGTCCCGTCGAAGTCCGGCACCCGGCAGGAGAAGTCGACCGGGAGACCGGCCAGGGCCGGGTCCCGCGCCGCCGTGGACACCCCGGAACACACCCGCTCCCAGGTGGCGTCCGTCCCGATGCCGGCGGCGCTGACCAGGCCCAGACCGGTGATCGCGGCGTCGAACCGGGCCGGCGAGGAACCGGTCACACCCGGCTCCCCTTCGCCTCGACCAGCCTGGCGGTCTCGGCCAGGGTGGTGCCGGTCTGCAGGGCGTCGTCGTCGAGCGACACCCCGAGCTCCTTCCTGATGATCAGGAGGAACTCGATCAGACCGAGAGAGTCGAGCATCAGCTGCTCGTAGGTGCTGTCGGGCGTGACGCCCTCGGCGACGACACCGAGCCGGGACACGAGCAGGTCGGTGAGCGTTCCTTCCAGCGCGTTCATGATGTTCTCCGATCAGCGGGCCGCAGCCGGTACGGGCAGYGCGGCGGGAAGGGGCGGACGAGTCGGGAGCGGGAGCCCGGGCAGCGGCTCGACGGACAGGGACGGGAGCGTCAGCCCCGCGGCTCCCCAGGTGAGGCCGCCACCGAATCCGCAGAGCATGACCTGGTCATCCGGTTGCAGGTGACCGGAGACGACGCCGTCGACCAGGGCGAGTGGGATGGACGCCGCAACCGTGTTCGCGACCCGGTCGAGGTTCACCACCAGCCGTTCCACGGGAATCCCGAGCTCGAGTGCGACGGCGTGCAGGATGCGGACGTTCGCCTGATGCGCGATGACACGGTCGATCTCGCCGACCGACCAGCCGACGCGCTCGGCCACCTTCCCCGCGGACTCGCTCATCCGGATCACGGCGTTGCGGAAGACGGAGCGCCCCTGCATGTCGAAGAAGTAGTCGTCCTCCGGCGCGAGCAGCCCCATCGAGCGCTGCTCGGAGCCACCGGCCGGCACCGTGATGAGGTCGGCCTGGGAACCGTCGCTCCCGAGGTCGAATCCGAGGATCGCACCCCGCTCACCGGCCTCGCCGGCCCGCAGGACGACGGCGCCGGCACCGTCACCGAAGATCGCCCTGGTGGTGCGGTCCCGCGGGTTGAGGATGGTGGAGAACGAGTCGGCCCCGATGACCAACGCGGTGTCGACCGATCCGCTTGCGATCATCGTCGCGGACGTGGCCAGCGCGTAGACGAAACCACTGCACACCGCCGCGATGTCGAAGGCCGGTGCCTCCCCGAGCCCGAGCCTGCTGGCGACTTCGGGAGCCGTCGCCGGACAGGGGTGATCCGGCGTGCTGGTCGCCAGCACCACCAGGTCCACCCTCGACCGGTCGGCGGACCTCAGCGCGCGCCGCCCCGCCTCGATCGCGATACCCGACGTTGCCATGCCCGCGTCGACGACGAACCGCTGGCGGATTCCGGTTCGCGTCCTGATCCATTCATCGGTCGTGTCCAGTTCCTCGGCGAGCTGGTCGTTGGTCACCAGCCGGGGCGGCACCCAACCGCCCAGCCCGGACAGCACCGCGGCGCGGGCCGTCAAGGTAGGATCCCGCGTGTCGTACCGGCACCTTCTCGCGTCGAAAGTCGGCCGAAATCCTGTTCGACACCGGTCCGTGTGGTCATTACCGTCATTGCCGATTTCCCCTTCCAGCGGAGAGGATGTAGTCGTCGCGCATGGCCTCGCGGCGCCGGATGCGGCACGCCCGACCAGGCACTGTGGACAGCGACGACGTTAGCCGCGCGATCTTTCATCCCACTGACGGACTCCTTGCGGCCATCAATGCGGGGTATTATGCAGAATTTCGCCTCGACTCCCGCAGCGGAGTGCTACGGTCAGCCCGCGTGTAAAGAAGCAATTCTCGCGGATGGTTCAGGACCACGTCGGGGTGTCAAAACTCGGGCACCCGCGTTGACCGGGGGTTTTAGGCGGCTCGTTCATATTCGTTGATCAAGCCGCCGAGGACGGGCCGGCGCTTGATCCGTTCCTGGGTCAGGTCCGAGACGGGGTGATCGGGCTGTGGTGGTTGAAGGTCGCGGCCACGATGGGGTCGTCGTCTGTTGTAGTTCCGTGCGTACTCGGCCAGGGCAACGCGAAGGTGCCGCTCACCGAAGATCAGCATCCGGTCGGTGACCTCGGTCCGGACCGTGCGGATGAACCGTTCCGCGTAGGCGTTCGCCCGCAGGGTTCGGGGTGGGATCTTGACGGTGGTGATGCCGGCGTCGGTGAACGTGGTGCCTTCATACTGTTCATCTCGCTGTGATCGTTTGGGTTGTGGAGTTGACTTTCACGGTGCGGGCGGCGCGGTGGAGGCAGACGGTCTGGACCTGCTGGTTCCACGGGATGGCGACCCGTTCACGGATGCGGCGGGCGGTCAGGTAGCCGCGGCGGATCCAGTAGTAGACCTGCGCGGTGGGGATACCGAGCCTGGTGGCGGCCTGCTGGACGCTGATGTCTCCGTGTGCGGTGGCGGCGTGCGGGAGGGGCCGGCTGCCCGGGCCGGTCGGGCCGGATCCGGGATGTGCGATCCGCGTGCGGCAGGCGGCCTCGGCCTGCGGGTTCCACGGGAGGCTCAGGCACCCGCTCGGGGTGCGCCGCGCGGTCAGCTGGCCGATACGGATGCGGTAGTAGACGACGTCGTCGGGCACGCCGAGCCGGGTGGCGGCCTCGTGGACGGTGACGTCGCCGGGCAGGACCTCACGGGGGCCGGGGGTGCGGGGGATGAGG
>NZ_MRUJ01000208.1:0-12693 GCF_002099325.1 Frankia sp. KB5
CCTTCGGTGAACACCGACTCCGCGAAGACCTGGGTCGGGATGGTGAAGTGCTGCATGATCCCGGGAAGATCGCAGAACCTGACATCGATGAACTGAACGTCTTCGTCCCGGATATAGCGAAGCACGTCTTCTGCTTTTGTGAACATTCGTCCTCCAGCATCGCGTCACGCTTCTTAGGCCCACAGGTTACGCCATGTTGGCGTGTCTCCGGTCACCAGGTCATCGGTGTACGACATCACGGGATGGTTTCCGTAGCGTTACCGAAACCCACTTCATCACTCAACGTGATGAGTTGGGTGCATGTTGCGGTGCCACATAAGCTTGCGTCGTGGGACGAGCACTTGGAGGCTGGCTTGACGGGCCAGGTCTGCCACGGGACACCCCGCCCGGGGTACGCCTCGGGTTGCCGCGGGACGGCCGAGGATCCGTGGTCGGGTTCGGCCCGCGTCTGCTGGCCTACCTCGTGGACGCGGTCGTCGCGAACCTGATCGTCGGYGTGCTGTACATCGTCGGACTGAGCTACGCCGCAGACGCGCGTGGCCTCGCGATCTACGCGCTCTTCCTGCTCGAGGAGCTGATCCTCGTCGGTACGGCCGGTCAGACGATCGGCATGCGGCTGGCCGGCATCCGCGTGATCCGGCTGCGTGACTGCGGTCGGCAGTCCTGGCCGTGGATCGTCGTGCGTACCGTTCTGCTGGGCCTGTTCATCCCGGTGTTCATCTGGGACCGTGACCTACGCGGCCTTCACGATCGCGCCGCCGGGACCGTGGTGGTGCGCGACCCCGAGAAGCCCGGCCCCGAGAAGTAGCGCGGATCCCCTCCACTTCGGGGCTTCGGGGTGGGCCACCGTGGGCCGCACAGCGGACCACGCCTGGCGGCGGCGCTATCGGATGCGGCCGCCGCGCGGGATGTTGCGGGGGATCGGTCCCTTCGGGATCGGCAGCGCCGCGCCGCCCATCGCCCGCAGGCGACGGTCAAGGGCATCGACCTCGCTGCGGCGCAGGGTGYGCCGCAGCCGCATCAGGGTGCTCTGCAGCTTGGGTAGGGGAGTCTCCCCCTCACTGGTACCGATGATGATGTCGGTCACCGGCGTGTCGCCGACCGCCTTGCGGATCCGGCGCTTCTCGGCGGCGAGCAGTTCCCGCGGGCCACGCCCGTGACCCTCCGCGATGATCACGACCCCGGCCCGGCAGACGACACGGTGCACCACATCCTGATGCCGGTTGACGCCGACGGCGGGGGTGAGGCGCCACTCTCCCCGCATCCGTTCGATCACTCCGGCGGCGGCGCCCGGTTTGCCTTCCATCTCGGCGTAGGCGGTCCGCTGCACCCGCCGGCTGAACAGGTTCAGGGAGACGACCACCCCGAGCAGAAGGGCGATCGGAATCCACAGGTACAGCGGACCGACGAAGATTGCGGGCACAATGCCGACGGCGACCGGAGCGAGGAAGCCCGCCAGGGTGATCCAGAGCGCCCGGGGATCGCGTTGCCGGGTGACCTTGTAGATCATCCGGAGTTGGGCGACCCGAGTGGTGAATCCCTTTCCCGGTCCCGCCTCGCCGCTGCGGCCGTTCCGACCGGCCGCGCCACCCTTGCCGGCCGCACCGGGGGTCTTCCCCGCGGCGCCAGGATTGGTGCCGCGTCTGCCAGCCGCGCCGTTCTTGTCGGCTGCGCCCGCCGACTGGTCCTTCCCCGCCGCCCCAGGGGCCGCCGGCCCCGGGGCGTCCGTCGGCTTCTTCTTCAGTGCCATGACCGCGAGCCTACGGCCTCCTGGCCAGCGGCATGCTCGTCCCGCGCCCGCTGATCGCCGTTGGCCGGCGGGAAGTCCGGCGGATCTGACTGTCGGGCGTGATCAGGGCGTGACGCGGATCAGGGCTGGGCGGCGACCGCGCGCGGACGCGGGGCGGCGGCCCGGGGTGGTGACTCGGGGTGGCGCGGGCGTGACCGACGTGACCGAAAGCGGCACGGTGGTATCCATCCATCGATAGCCGGTCGTCACGTGCAGATCGGTGGCCGCCCGCCAGGCGTTACGACGCGCGGTCTTCTGACCTCCGTGCGGCAGCAGCAGCAGGGTCACTTCTTCGAGAACGCTGAGCAGTGAACGGAGCACGATGGGAACGACCTCCCGGCACGGTCGTGGGCACACACCTCGATGATGGGCGAAGAGGATGACCCCCATGTAACGAGGGGGTAACGCTAAGCTAATTCTAGCCGCTTCGAGGAATGGTCACCACGGACTCGGCCGTTGCCCGTGAGAGTTCTCCGACACACTTTCCGGGGGAACGGACATTTCGCTGCGGTCCTGGTCACGTGCCGTCATCGCTTGCTGGTAGAGGCGGCTGGCCCGGTAGGAAGACCGGACGAGCGGACCGGACATCACCCCGGAGAACCCGAGCTCCGCGCCGACACGTCCCCAGTCGAGGAACTCCTCCGGCCGCACCCACCGCTCGACCGGATGGTGCCGCGGCGTCGGGCGCAGGTACTGGGTCACGGTGAGCAGCTCACACCCCGCCGACCGCAGATCCCGCAGGGCCGTGTGGATCTCCTCCGCCGTCTCACCCAGACCCAGGATGAGGTTCGACTTCGTGACCAGCCCGGCCTGGCGGGCCTGGCGCAGCACGTCGAGTGAGCGCTCGTACCGGAACGCCGGCCGGATCCGCCTGAAGATCCGGGGTACGGTTTCGAGGTTGTGGGCGAGTACCTCGGGCGCCGCCTCGAACACCTCGCCCAACTGGTCGGGCCTGCCGCCGAAGTCCGGGATCAGGACCTCCACGCCGGTATCGGCCGAGCGTGCGTGGATCTGGCGGACCGTCTCCGCGTACAGCCACGAGCCGCCGTCCGCGAGGTCGTCCCGAGCGACTCCGGTGACCGTCGCGTACCGCAGGCCCATGGTGGCGACGGACTCCGCCACCCGGCGCGGCTCGTCATGGTCGAGCGGGGCAGGCCGCCCGGAGTCGATCTGGCAGAAGTCGCAGCGGCGGGTGCAGACCTCCCCGCCGATCAGGAAGGTCGCCTCGCGGTCCTCCCAGCATTCGTAGATGTTGGGACAGCCGGCTTCCTCGCACACCGTGTGCAGCCCGGCCGATTGGACCAGCCCCTTGACGTCCTGGTACTGCGGACCGGTGCGCAGCCGAGTCCTGATCCACGATGGCTTGCGTTCGATCGGCGTCTGYGCATTACGGGCCTCGATGCGCAGCAGCGGGCGACCCTCGGGGGCGACGGCGGTCATACCACCAGCTCCATCTGCTCAGCTTGCTCGGCGACCGGTTCGAAGGAGGGGAGGCTCCGCGGCCAAGCGGATTTTGGCGAGGAAGCGCTGTCTGTCCCATGCTTCGCGGTGGGAGGCCGCGGAAAGCCGAGAACATCCACAATCATAAGCCTGCCGGCTCAGTCGCGGGGCACCGCGGGTAGCAGGCGGGGCACCACCGCGGTCTCCACGGCGGTGCCGTCCGGACCGCGTTCGACCCGCCAGGCGTGCACCCCGGGCCGGTCGGCCACCGCCTCGACGAGATCGGTGCCGTGGAAGTGCAGACCCACTCCGTCGTCGGTCGCCCATCCGGCCGGCAGCGTGCCCTCGGCGACCAGCCGCTGGAACAGCGGCCGCCGGCTGGCCTCCGAGTCGTAGTGCGGGGTGTTGCTGAAGGGCAGCAGGCCGAGGCCGTTCGTCACCGGGCGGAGAGCCGGGCCGAAGGAGTCGGTGGTGCCGCCCACATGCCAGCACAGTGAACCGGCGGAGACTCCACCGAGCAYGACCCCCGCCTCCCACGCCTCTCGGAAGATCTCACCGAGCCCGTGCACGGCCCAGACCGCGAGCAGGTTGGCGACGCTGCCCCCGCCGACCCAGACGACGTCCTGCGCCAGCAGATGGGCGCGGATGTCGGCGATGTTCGGCATCGGGAACAGYGTGAGATGGGAGAGCAGCACGTCGGGCCGGTCGCGGTTGAACGCCGCGTACCCGCGGGCGTAGGCGGCCTGGTCGTCGCCCAGGGCGGTCTGCAGCAGGCAGACCCGGGGCCGTGCGCCCGCCGCGGACAGACTGATGGCGTGATGGAGGATGGGACCGACCTTGGCTCCGTAGCGGCCGTCCGGAAGGAAGCCACCGCTGGTGGCGAGGATCTGCACGGGTTCGTCGCTCTCTGAAGGCTGTCGCATGTGACGGTCGTCGATCGCATACCCCGCGGTGGATCGTAAAAAGTTATCCACAACCGGACGAAGAGGTAGGCAGACCGGACCGGTTTGAGCCTAGCGTCGCTTCTTGTGACCTTCACCGACGATTCCGCGGACAGGCCGGCCCGGCGCGTCGGCGGCGTACCCGAGGTCCCGGGGGTGAGCATGCGTTCCCGCCTGCGGGACGCCGGCTCTGGAGAGCTCTGGTCGGGTCAGTTCGACCAGTCCGGAATCGAGTGCGTGGTGCGGCGGGTGCGGTTGGCGCCGGACCCGGTGCTGCGTTCCGCGGCGGTCATCGCGGCCCGGGCCCTCGTGGACCTGGAGCATCCCCATCTGGTGCCGGTCGTGGCGGTGTTGCCGACCGCGGAGGGCCTGGCGTTGATCACCGAGCCGGTCGTCGGCGGTGTCAGCCTCGCGCGGCTGCTCGCCGCCCGCGGGGACCTGGACCCCGGTGAGGTCGTCACGATCGGTCTGCCGATCGCGCAGGCCCTGGCCGCCGCGCACGCCGTCGGCGTCGTGCATGGCCGGCTCGAGCGTGCGGACATCCTGTTGGAGCCGAACGGTCGTCCGGTTCTGATCGGGCTCGGGGTCGCGGCGCTGGCCGACGCCGCCAGACCGGATCCGATTCCACCCGAGGCCGCGTCCGCGGACGTCCATGACCTGGCCACTCTGCTGCTCGGGGCGATGCGTGAGGCCACCGGGCCAGACGCGGCCGCGGTGGCGGTGGCGGTGGCGACCGCCATGATCGACGACCCGCGTCGGCGACCGAGCGCCCTGGAACTCGCCGCGTCGCTGGCCCGCAGCGCGACTCCGCTCCCGGTCCGCCTGGCGGGCGGCGGCGAGGTGGGCGGCGGCGAGGTGGGCGGCGGCGAGGTGGGCGGCGGCGAGCCGGGTGGCGCGGCGCGGCGCGGTCCCTCGCCGACCGACACCCTGCCGGCGATCCCCTGGGTGGACCCGCCCGACGATCCGGCCCCGCCCGACCGGGCCATCACCGGAGCGACGGCCGTCAACGCCGCGGAGCTGCTCGACTCGTTGCCGCCACCGCCCCGACGATCGACCCGTGCGACGACCAACCCTCGGAAGGCCGCCCGCGGTGGCGGTCGGGGCTCCGGGGGCAAGGGGTCGGCCACCCCGGGTGCGGCTGCTCCGGGGCCGCGGTCACCGCGTTCCGGCGGATCCACCGGAAGCGGCCAGGGGACGCAGCGAGGTCAGCGCGGGCACACGACCGCCTCGGGCTCCCCGGGTCCCGCGAGGCCCCCGGGGGGCCTCGGCTCCCCGGGCCGGAGCACCCGGCCGACCTCCGCGCGCCGACCGCGTCGGGTGGGAGCCCGCCGCCAGCGCTTGCTGTTCCCGGTGACCGCCGGGCTGGGCCTGCTGGTGGTCGTGGCGGCCGTCGCGTTGCTGCTGGCCAGCCCGGAGAAGGACGATGCACCCGGCGCGGCCGGGACGTCCGTGCCACCAACCGGTGCAGCCTCCGCGGCCGGGCGGGGACCGACGGCGTCGCCGGTCGCCAATCAGTCGCCCGAGCAGGTCTGGCGTTCGGTACTCGCCGAGTTGAACACCGCGCGCAGCCGTGCGTTCGAGCGGGCTGACGAGAGCCTCCTGACGGAGTCTGATGCCGCGGGTAGTGAGTTGCACGCTTCGGATATCGCGCTGATGAGGCAGGTGGTCGCGAGGGGGGCGCATGCCTCGGCACTGCGCAGCGACATCCTCGATCTCAAGGTCCGGGTCGAGGAACCGGACCGCACCGTGCTGCGGGTCACCCAACGCCTGAACGCCTACGACTTCCTCGACGCCGGGGGGAAGGTGCTGGCGCATCAGGCGGCGAAGTCGCCGGAACGGCGTGACCTCACCCTGATCCGTACCGGCTCCGGTTGGCGGGTCTCGGAGAACGTCCCGGTCACGGCCGGCTGACCGGACGGTCAGCCGGCCGTGACCGGGCTACAGGCCGAGTTCGGCTTCGAAGGCTCCGTTTTCCAGCCGGTGCTTGGTGAAGGCCAGGAAGCGAGCCGCGTCGGCACCGTCGACGATGCGGTGGTCGTAGGTGAGGGACAGGTACACCGTCGAACGAACCGCGATGATCTCGCCCAGCTCCGGATCGTCGACGACGGCCGGCTTCTTCGTCACGATGCCGGTGCCGAGGATGCCCACCTGCGGCTGGTTGATGATCGGCGTGTCGAACAGGGCGCCTCGACTGCCGGTGTTCGTCAGGGTGAAGGTGCCGCCGCCGAGCTCGTCGGGCGAGATTCGGTTGGCCCGGGTGCGGCTCGCCAGGTCGTCGATCTTGCGGGCCAGCCCGATGAGGTTGAGATCGCCGGCGTTGTGGATGACGGGCACGACCAGACCACGCTCGGAGTCCACGGCGATGCCGAGGTTCTCCTCTCCGTGGTAGGTGACCGTGCCCGCCTCGACGTCGATGCTGGAGTTGAGCTGCGGGAACTCACGCAGCGCCGCACAGGTCGCCAAGGCGAAGAACGGCAGGAATGACAGCTTGATGCCCTCCCGAGCCTGGAAGCCGCTCTTCGCCCGGTCCCGCAGCCGCGCGATCCGGGTGACGTCGGCCTCCACCACGGTGGTGAGCTGCGCGCTGATCTGCAGCGACTCGACCATGCGGCGAGCGACCAACGCCCGCAGGCGGGAGAGCTTCTCGGTCTGGCCGCGGACGGGGGCAGCGCCGGTCGGCGCCACGGTCGGCGCCACGGCTGGGGCTGTCGGGRCTGTGGGGGGGGTCGCGGGAGTCTCCTGCGCCGCGGGAGCCGCGTCCCGCGGCCGCGCGGCGTCCTGGATGTCCTGCTTGGTGACGCGTCCACCCGGCCCGGTTCCCGCCACGGTTCCCAGGTCCACGCCGAGCTCGGCGGCCATCTTGCGCACCAGCGGGGTGACGTAGCGACCGATGCCGCCGCCGTTCCCGTTGGCGGCGGCCGGGGTCTGGGCCGGGACCGGGGTGAGCTCCGGCTGACGAGCGAACGCCGGTGCCGGCGCGGGCGTCGGCGCGGGTGCGGGCGTCGGCGCGGGTGCGGGCGTCGGCGCGGGTGCGGGCGTCGGAGTGGGCGGAGGCGGCGGTGCCGCGGCAGCCGGCTTCACGGGTTCCGGCGCCGGTTCGGGTTCCGGCTCCGGCGCGGCGGGCGCCTGCGTGGCCTGCGCCGGTGCGGTGCCGCCACCCGCGGACCCGTCGTCGATCACCGCGAGCTCGACGCCGACCTCGACGGTCTCATCCTCGGCGACCTTGATCGAGCTGACGACACCGGAGGCGGGGGCGGGGATCTCGGTGTCGACCTTGTCGGTGCTGACTTCGAGCAGTGGCTCGTCGGYCTCGACGCGTTCACCCTCCTGCTTCAGCCACCGCGTGACGGTTCCCTCGGAGACACTCTCCCCGAGCCGGGGCATTGTGACAGATACAGACATGCTGGAACGACTCCTTTGTCGCGTCCGGCATCTGCACCGCGCGGGCGGCCGGCCGGAGGCGCTCATGCTTGGCGTGGCCTGAATCCTGGGCGGATCGGGCCGCGGGGGTGGCACGGGCAGGCACGATCCAGGGCGGTGCCCGCTAACCGTGGACGTGAAGGGGCTTGCCGGCCAGCGCCAGATGCGCCTCGCCGAGAGCCTCGGACAGCGTGGGATGCGGGTGGATGAGCTGGGCGACCTCGGCGGGGAACGCCTCCCAGTTGGTGATGAGCTGAGCCTCGGCGATGAGCTCGCCGACCCGGTCGCCGACCATGTGCACGCCCACCACCGGACCATCGGGGACCGCGATCACAGTGACCGCACCGGAGGTCCTGAGGATCTGGGACTTGCCGTTGCCCGCCAGGTTGTAGGTGACCGTCTTGATCTCGCCGTACCGCTCCCTGGCGACCGCGGCGGTCAGGCCGACCGAGGCCACCTCCGGGTGGGAGTAGGTGACCCGCGGAACGTTGTCGTAGTCGACCGGCACCGGGCCCAGCCCGGCAAGCTGCTCGGCGACGAAGATGCCCTCGGCGAAGCCGACGTGGGCGAGCTGGAGCCCGGGCCGCAGGTCGCCCAGCGCGGACACGGTCGGAATGTTCGTGCGTAGCTGACGGTCGACCAGCACATAGCCGCGGTCGGTCGCGATGCCGACCTCCTCGTAGCCGAGACCTTCCGAGACCGGTCCACGACCGACCGCGACGAGCAGCAGTTCGGCCTCGATGGTGGTCCCGTTCTCGAGGGACACCGTCACGCCCTGGTCGGTGGACTTCACCCCGGAGAACCGCGCGCCGAGATGCTGCTTGATGCCGCGCTTGCGGAAGGCACGCTCCAGCAGCTTGGAGCTGGACTCGTCCTCGAGCGGGACGAGGTGCGGCAGCGCCTCGACGATGGTCACCTCGGCCCCGTAGGACCGCCAGACGGAGGCGAACTCGCATCCGATGGCCCCGGCGCCCAGTACCACCGCGGAGGCCGGCACATGGTCGAGGGTCAGGGCGTCATCGCTGGTGATGACCTTGTCGTGGTCGATGTCCAGGCCGGGCAGGGTCTTGGAATAGGAACCGGTCGCGAGCAGGACGTGCCGACCCTCGATGACCCGGTCGCCGACGGCCACGGCGGTCGGGGAGACCAGCCGGCCGAATCCCTCGACGACCTCGATCCCCCGGGACTTGATCAGGCCGGTCAACCCCTTGAAGAGCCCGGCGATGACCGAGTCCTTGTAGGAGTTGACCGCGGCCATGTCGATGCCGTCGAGGGTCGAGCGAACCCCGAAGGCCTCGCTTTCGTTGATGTTGTCAACGATCTCCGCCGAATGCAGCAGCGCCTTGGTCGGGATGCAACCTCGGTGCAGGCAGGTGCCGCCGAGCTTGTCCTTCTCGATCAGAACGACGCTCAGGTCGAGTTCCGCGGCGCGCAGCGCGGCGGCGTATCCGCCGCTGCCGCCACCGAGGATGACCAGGTCGACGGGACCGGCCGCTGAATTCGCCACGCCAGGGGTCCCTTCTCGTTGAATCCTGTGGTCTTGCCGGTGGTGCCGAGAGCGTTACTAGTAGCGTCTGCTACGTCGAGTGACAAAGCCGGTGACGCGGTTGGCCGCCGCCCCCGACGGCGTTCCCACCGCTGAGCGCGGCAGCCGAAGCAGGAGCGTCAGGCCACGGCTCGCCTAGCCACGGCAACCGGATGCCAGTCTTTCACGTCGTGAGCCCACTGCCGCTCGGATGGGCGTGACTGTGCTGCATTGCGCGAGGCGCCAGCAACCATTGTGTACCTACCTTCCCCCGCAGGTCAGCCCTCGGCCGGGGACTCAGCCGGGGAACCGGTGGCCGAACCGGGGGAGGCCGTCGTCGTCGCGCGGTCCTGCGCCAGCTGGACGAGCGTGCGTACGATCATGCCGGTGCCTCCCTTGGGGGTGTGRCCGTAGGGCTCTCCACCGTTCCAGGAGGGACCGGCGATGTCGATGTGCGCCCAGGACACCTTCTCGGGGACGAACGAGGCGAGGAAGTGCGCGGCGACCAGCATGCCGCCGTCTCGGTTGCCTCCCGGTGGCACGTTGGCGATGTCGGCCACCGTCGAGTCCAGTCCCTTGCGCAGATCGGGCGGAAGGGGCATCGGCCAGACGCTCTCGTCGGCGGCGGCCGCCGCCGACGCGACCGCGTCCACCGCGGCCGCACGACCCATCAGTCCGCTCGTCCGGTGGCCGAGGGCGACGATCTGTGCGCCGGTCAGGGTGGCCACGTCCACGATCAGGTCCGGTGACTCCTCGTTGGCGCGGACGAGGGCGTCGGCGAGCACCAGCCGGCCCTCGGCGTCGGTGTTGAGCACCTCCACCCGGGTGCCGCCGCGCAGGGTGAGAACGTCGGAGGGGCGGATCGCGTCGCCCGAGGGCATGTTCTCCGCGCAGGGCATCCAGCCGGTGAGAGTGATCGGGAGCTTGAGCCGGGCCGCGGCGATGACGGTGCCGAGCACCGCGGCCGCGCCCGCCATGTCGGTCTTCATCCATTCCATGGAGGTCGACGGCTTCAGGGACAACCCCCCGGAATCGAAGGTGATGCCCTTGCCGACCAGCGCCAGCGCCGGCCRCTCGGATCCACCGCCGCGCCATTCCAGCCGCACCAGCCGCGGTGGATTCGCGGATCCCTGGCCGACACCGAGCAGGCCTCCGAAGCCGCCCTCGGCGAGCGTCACCTCGTCGAGGACCTCGACCGTCACGCCGGCGGCGGTGGCCCGCTCGACGGCGATGTCGGCGAGCAGGGCGGGGGACAGATGGCTCGGCGGCGTGTTCACCAGATCGCGGACCAGGGTGACCGCATCCGTGACGACGGTGGCCCGGCGCAGTTCCTCTTCCGCTGTCGGGAGGCTCTGCTCGTCGACGAGCACCGTCAGCTCCTCGACGGGGCGGGGGCGGCCGTTCGCCGACGTGGTGCGCAGCCCGTCGTAGGAGTAGGTGCCGAGCAACGCGCCTTCGGCCACGGCCCGCACCGACTCCGACGTGACCGCGCCCGGCGCGGCCGCCAGAGCGACGGCCACCCGCGCGGTCCCGGCGAGGGAGCGCACCGCGACCCCGGCCGCCCGGCGTAGTGCCTCGGTGCCGATCGGCGTGGACGACATCGGCGTGGAGGACATCGGCGTGGACGACATCGGCGTGGACGACATCGGCGTGGACGACGTGGCGAGGGGGCCCAGCCCGACCGCGAGAACCGTCGCGCAGGGCACGGTACCGAGGGTGGCGAAGCGGACCGTCTCGCCGGCCTTGCCGGTCGCGCCCAGCGAGGCAAGCACCTGCGTCAGCCTGCCGCCGAGCGCGGCGTCCAGGTCCGCCGCGCCACCGGCTACGAGGAGCCCCTCGTCGCCGGTGGCGGTGGCGATCACCACCGCGTCCACATCGAGATCGGCGAGAGCGGCGGTACTGGGCACGATGGTGGTCATGCGGTGAGCGTATTGAACGGGAGGTCTTCCCGACGGGGAGCCGGACCCCACCGGCGGGTGGCCGGAGGCCAGGCCCGCGGTCGTTTCGACCGCTGCCGGCCGGACACTAGGCTGCTGGCCATGGCAGAGCTGCGTCGATCCCCAGAGCTGCGTCGATCCCCGCTGTACGACCGGCACGTCGAACTGGGCGCGAAGATGGCCGGGTTCGGTGGCTGGGAGATGCCGATCGAGTACACCGGCCGCGGGGTGCTCGCCGAGCACCAGGCGGTCCGCGGCGCGGTCGGGATCTTCGACGTCAGCCATCTCGGCAAGGCCAGGATCGCCGGCCCCGGCGCCGCCGCCTTCGTCAACGCCTGCCTGACCAACGACCTGCGCCGGATCGGCCCCGGCCAGGCGCAGTACACCTTGTGCTGCGAGGAGACCGGCGGGGTCGTCGACGATCTGATCGCCTACCTGTACTCCGACGAGGAAGTCTTCCTCGTCCCGAACGCCGCGAACACCGCACAGGTCGTCGCTCGCCTCGCCGCGGCGGCGCCGGCGGGCGTGTCCGTCACCGACCTGCACACCGGGTACGGCGTGGTAGCGGTCCAGGGACCGGCCTGCGCCGACCTGCTCGGCGCCCTCGGCCTGCCCCCCGGCGGGACGTATATGAGTTTCGTCGACGCGGAGTGGAAGGGCCACCCGGTGATCGTGTGCCGGTCGGGCTACACCGGAGAGCGAGGCTACGAGCTGTTGCCCCGTTGGGACGACACCCCTGCGCTGTGGGATGCGCTGTTCGCGGCGGGTGGGCCGCTCGGCGTCGTGCCGGTCGGCCTCGGTGCCCGCGACACGCTGCGGACCGAGATGGGGTATCCGCTGCATGGCCAGGACCTCTCTTTGTCGATCACGCCGGTCCAGGCTCGCTCCGGGTGGGCCGTCGGCTGGGACAAGGATCGCTTCTGGGGACGCGACGCCCTGCTCGCGGAGCGGTCCGCCGGCGCCTCCCGCCTGCTGTGGGGGCTGCGGTCCACCGGCCGGGTGATTCCCCGTCCGCACATGACCGTGGCCTCCGCGGCTGGTGCCACGGTCGGTGAGGTCACCAGCGGCACGTTCTCTCCGACGCTGCGCCAGGGGATCGGGCTCGCCCTGCTGGACCGGTCCGTGCAGGGGGGCGACACGGTGAACGTCGACGTCCGGGGCCGTCCGAGTCCCATGACGGTTGTCCGGCCGCCGTTCGTCAGGTCCTCGCCCAAGTAGCCCAGCCGCCGGACGGRCCTGTCCGGCGGGCCCGCCGGGCGGACGCCAGCGGGCGGCGTCCGCCGCGCTGTCAGTGCAGGCCGAGGGTGTGCAGGACGGGCGTCGGGATCGTCATGGCCATGACGAGCAGGGTCGCCGCCGCGGTGATCTCGATGAGTCCGCCGAGGATGTCTCCGGTGATCCCGCCGAAGCGCGTGAGCAGATACCGCCGGAGCAGAAACGAGACGCCTGTCCCGACCCAGACCGCGAGGACCGCTCGCAGCGCCCGGCCGGGGCCGCCGCCGTCGAAGTCCAGCAGTCCGGCCAGCGCCGCGACGGCGCAGACTGCCAGGAAGGACAGCGCCGCGTCCCGGGTCCGCACGGTTCCCGCGACCAGCGCACCGAGGCCATCCGGCCGAGCCGGCGGGACGGCGCCGGTACAGG
>NZ_MRUJ01000022.1:0-78784 GCF_002099325.1 Frankia sp. KB5
CAGCCGGGCCGGGAAAGCGTGACGCCGAGAGTCGGCGTCAGAGCTCGGCCTTGGTCAACTCCTCGACGTTGATATCTTTAAAGGTGACTACTCGGACATTCTTAACAAAACGCGCAGGCCGGAACATGTCCCACACCCAGGCGTCCCGCAAGATCAACTCGAAGAAGACCTCGCCGTCCGTGCTGTTCCTGACCTCGATCTGGTAGTCGTTCGCGAGGTAGAAGCGGCGCTCGGTTTCGATCACATACGAGAACAGCCCCACCACGTCGCGGTACTCGCGATAGAGCTGCAGCTCCATCTCGGTCTCATACTTCTCGAGGTCTTCCGCGCTCATACAGTCTCCGTGACGCCATGCCGGCTGGTCACAAGCACCCTGTCCTCCAGCCGCAACGATCGTGCTTCCCTCGTCGTCGCCGCATGCGCAGCCACGTTGACGTACGACATCCGATGCTCGTCACACGGTCCGCAGCGCGCCAGCGCCGCCGCGTGGGCCGCGGTGACGTATCCCTTGTGCTGCGCGAAATCGTACTCGGCATAGCGCGTGTGCAACGCACGCATGATCCGGTCCCTCGTCACCTTCGCCACGACCGAAGCTGCCGCCACGCACGCGACCACCCGGTCTCCCTTCACCACCGCCAACGACTCCACTCCGAAACCGGCGACYGCGAATCCATCCGTGAGCACGTAACCCGGGCGCGCAGACAGGCGCGCCACCGCGCGTCGCATTCCGGTGATGTTGGCCACGTGCAAGCCGACCCGATCGATCTCGGCCGCGGAGATGACGACGGTCGACCACGCCGCGGCGGCGGCCATCACGTCCTCGAAAACGCTCTCACGGATCTGCTCGGTCAGGAGCTTGGAGTCAGCCAACCGCGCCAGCCGCTGACGAGCCTCCGGAGCCAGAATCACCGCGGCGATGACCAGGGGTCCGGCGCATGCCCCACGACCCGCCTCATCGACCCCTGCGACCGGGCCGAGACCATGCCTGTTCAGGGCGCGCTCGTAACCGAACAGCCCGGCATCCCGGCGAAGAGCGACACCGTAGTGTCTCATGACGGACCGCGGCGGCGAGCCGTCCCTGGTGCGCGCGTGCGCGTGGATCCTCGTGGCATCCGGCGAGGCCGACGGGTGGCGGTCCACGCCGGAGGGATCAGCACGGCAAGGGCGAACAGGGATACGTCATCCGTGGCCGGGTAGCCCGGCAGCGGCACCACGGCGTCGCCGGTAGAAGACAGCGCGGCGGATGTGGTCGACCCGGCCGACGCACGAGGAGCCGGAGGCAGCACCGACGCGGCGGGAATCCCGGCGAAATCGTTCGGAACGCCCAGGAATCCGAACCGGCCAAGTGGCCAGACACGGACGAAGGCCCGTCCCACCACCGCATGCTTCGGGATCGGTCCGTTCTGCCGGGCATCCGAGGAGGCCCCGCGATGGTCACCCATCACCCACAGGTAGCCAGCCGGGACGGTCAGCGGACCGAACCGCTG
Source organism: Frankia sp. KB5 (assembly GCF_002099325.1). NCBI lineage: Bacteria > Bacillati > Actinomycetota > Actinomycetes > Frankiales > Frankiaceae > Frankia > Frankia sp. KB5. Next base: position 1,488 of record NZ_MRUJ01000022.1, read on the forward strand.
ATAGTCGTTCTGGTAGACGTACGGCTCGTCGAGCGGATGGCCGTTGACCGAGACTCTGCCCGCGGTATCGCAACACGCGACCGTGTCGCCGCCGACCGCTATGACGCGTTTGATGAAGTCGGTCTCRCTCGGGGCCCCGAGACCCAACAGGTTCTGCGCGCCACGAACGAACCTGCTGAACGCGTTGCTCGGCGGCGGGACGACGGACTCGGCATGATCGAATCCGGTTCCCTTGCCATTGAAGACGACGATCTCACCCCGGTGCACGTCGCGGAAGTGGTAGACGACCTTGTTGACGAGAACCCGGTCGTCAACCAGCAGCGTCCGCTCCATCGACTCCGAGGGGATCCAGAACGCCTGGACCAGAAAAGCCTTGATGAGCAGGGCGAGCAGAAAGGCGATCAGCACAAGGACCGGGAGCTCGCGGAGGAACGAGCCACGGCCACGGGTCCGCGCCGCCTCGGGCCGGGAAACCCGACGACCGGTGGCTTCCGGACCGTCGGGCTGTGCCTGGTCCTTCGGGCCGTCAGGCTCGGCCGCAGGGCTCGGCCACGCACCGTCCGGCTGACCGCCATCGGTTCTTCCCGGTACCCGAGGCCCACTGGGATCGGATRCATTCACGCCGCCACCTCGCAGAATCGACCGTCAAACCTCATCGGACCGGTCGACGTGCCACCAGCCGCACCTTGCGACAGCGTTGCGGACCGTGCCGCCTATCTTCGTCCATCAACGGCGGCGCCACCTGCACGGGCAACCGGCAAGTCGCGGATGGAGAATCCGGACGCGTCACGGGGTGGCGGTGGCCTCAGCGCGCGACCGGCTCACGCTTCTCCTTGATCTTGGCGGCCTTACCGCGCAGCTGACGCAGGTAGTACAGCTTGGCCCGTCGGACGTCACCACGGCTCACGATCTCGATCTTCGAGACGATCGGGCTGTGGAGGGGAAAGGTCCGCTCCACGCCTACGCCGAAGCTGACCTTACGGACGGTGAAGGTCTCCCGCACCCCGCCACCCTGGCGGCGGATGACGGCACCCTGGAAGACCTGGATGCGCTGACGGTTTCCTTCGACGACCCGCACGTGGACCTTGAGGGTGTCGCCCGGCCAGAACTCGGGCACGTCGGTCCTCAGCGACTCGGCGTCGAGGCTGTCCAGGGTGTGCATGGCAGTCGCTTCCTGAAGAGTTGAGATGGATGGTCCGCGGCCCCGGAACGCACCGAGGTGGACAATCCGTGGTCGAGGCCGACCCGGCCGGCATGGGTGGACGCAATCACCGCGAGGTGTCCCGCGGGAAAGACATGCGACCCGAGGCCGCCCGAACCGGTCACGAACCGACGGACACTGCATCCTACTGTGCCACACCCGGGAGAGAGAGCGGACCGCCCTACCCCTCGCCCGGCCCCTCGACGTCACGATGATGGATCAGGCCCGTCCCCTCGGTGGGGGCCGGCAGCATCCGCCCGGCCGCCTCGGCCGCGGCGGCAGCGAGTACGACTCGGTCCGCTTCGRCGAACTCGCGGTGTTCCAGGAGGTCCGGGCGCCGCAACAGGGTACGACGAAGCGCCTGGGAACGACGCCAGCGGGCGATCGCCTCATGATCGCCTGAGCGGAGAACGGGCGGCACCTCGGTCCCCCGCCATACCGGCGGACGGGTGTAGACCGGGCCCTCCAGCAAGCCGTCGGAGAAAGAGTCATCGGCGACTGAGGCGCTGTTACCGAGTACTCCGGGCAGCAGCCGCGTAACCGCTTCGAGAATCACCAGGGTCGCGGCCTCGCCCCCGGCCAGCACATAGTCTCCAATGGAGATCTCGTCATCGGCCCAGGTCTCGATCACTCTGGCGTCGATGCCCTCGTAGCGCCCGCAGCAGAACACCAGCCAGGGCTCGCGCGCCAGTTCTTCGGCGTGGCGCTGAGTGAACGGAGTCCCCGCCGGGGTCGGCACGACGACCCGGGGCCGGCTATCGGCCACTCGTGCGGTGATCTGCGACAACGCCGCGTCCCAGGGCTCGGGCCGCATGACCATCCCCGGGCCTCCCCCGTAGGGGGCGTCATCCACGGTGCGATGAACATCCGTGGTCCACATCCGCAGATCATGTGTATGGATCTGCAGGGTTCCGTGCTCCTGAGCCCGGCCCACGAGCGACAGACGCAGGGGCTCGAGATAGGCCGGGAAGATGGTGACGATGTCGGCGCGCATCGGCTGCTTTCAGAGATATCGGCTCTTTCAGAGATATCGGCTGCCTGCCCAGAAACCCGATCTACCCGCCAGCCGAAGACCGGGCCGAGGGCGCGCAGCCGACTTCCCGCCCAGGACCCGGGTTAATCGAGATCGAGCAGGCCGGGCGGCGGATCCACGACGATCCGGCCGGCGGGGGGGTCGACGGTCGGCACGATGTCACGGACGAAGGGGACGAGATGCTCGCCACCGTCCGGGCCGCCGATCGCGAGCAGGTCTCCCGCAGGGGAGTGAATGATGTCGGTGACGTGCCCCAACAACATGCCCGCCGTGGTCACCGCCCGCAGGCCGACCAGGTCCCGATCCCACCACATCTCCACGGCTTCGCCGTCACCGTCGGCGTCGTCGAGCGGCGATCCCGCCTGATCCGCGTCGATGGTCAGGAGCACGCCGCGCAGCGCCTCCGCGGCGCCACGATCGTCCACCCCGCGAAAGTGAAGCAACAGGCGGCCCGAGTGCCAATGAGCGCCGGAGACGGTGAGCGCAGTCCCCCCCCCTTCGCGACCGAGGACCGCCCCTACGACAAACCTGCGGTGGGGCACGTCGGTACGAATCTCGATCGTGACCTCACCGCGGATGCCATGCGGACGGCCGATCCGCCCGACGACGATCTCCTCAGCCACGACTTCTCGGGCAATCAGGACGAAGCTCGCGACAACGCCGACAGATCCTAACGATCCACATCGACGACGTCGATCCGAAGGCCCCGGCCTCCGACACCACCCATCACCGTGCGCAGCGCACGAGCGGTACGACCTCGCCGACCGATGACCTTCCCGAGATCTTCGGGGTGCACCCGCACCTCCAGGGTGCGTCCACGCCGACCGTTGTTCAGGTCCACCCGGACGTCGTCGGGGTGATCGACGATGCCTCGCACGAGATGTTCGAGGGCCGCCTCCAGCACCTACTGCCCCGCGGCCGGTGCGTCCGTGGCCGGGGCGGCTTCCGCTTCCTCTGCCGACCCGGACTTCTTGRCCTTCTTCGGCGTGGTCGCCGGCCGGTCCTCGGCGCCCGCGGCGGCCCGCGCGGYCGCCTGGAAGATCTCCCGCTTGTCCGCCTTTGGCTCGGCGACCTTCATCGGCGGGGGCGCCGGCAGGTTCTTGAACTTCTGCCAGTCCCCGGTGACCTTGAGGATCGCGAGGACGGGCTCGGTGGGCTGTGCACCGACCGAGAGCCAGTGCCCCACCCGCTCGGCGTCGACCTTGATGATGCTCGGGTCAGACTTGGGGTGGTACTGCCCGATGGACTCGATGACCCGACCATCCCGCTTGGTACGGGCATCGGCCACGACGATGCGGTAGTGCGGCTCGCGCATCTTGCCGAGACGCTGCAGTTTAATCTTGGTTGCCACGGTGGTCGAACGGCTCCAGACATGTCGATGACCACTGGTTTTCCATGGCTGCGCATGGAGCCCCGGTGGTGGGAAGCACCCGCGCCGGACAGCCACTCACACATCTCCCGCGCGACACCGCGAGGAATGAGGGCARCCACACCGACGCTGGCAGGCAGGGCCTGTATTGAGCTTACAGTCTGCCAGATCGTGACCGCCGCACACGAGCGGGGAGCCCGTGCACCCGCCCCACGGCCGCATCGCGCGGGTCAACGGCCCCCGCGGGGGCCGCGCGGCGGCATCCCACCGAAGCCGTCCTGCTGCCGCATCAGCGCCGAGAGATCCGGCATGCCGTCCGGAAGCGCGGGGCCCTTCGCCGCCCGCTCCTGCGCAGTGGACTTCTGCGCCTTGGCCTGGGCCGCCCGTGCCGCCGGATTACCCTTGCGACTGGCTCCCTTGCCCTTCTTCGCGGCCTTGCGAGCCGAGGCGGCCTTCGCTCGACCCATCCCCCCCGGCATCCCCATGCCGCCAGCCATCTGTCGCATCATCTTGCGGGCCTCGGCGAACCGGTCCAGCAACTGGTTGACCTCGGTGACCGTGACCCCGGATCCACGCGCGACCCGAGCCTTGCGGGACGCCTGCAGGATCCTGGGATCACGCCGTTCCGTCGGCGTCATGGACCGAATGATCGCAACCACCCGATCGACGTCCCGATCGTCGACCTGCGCCAGTTGATCCTTCATCTGGCCCATCCCCGGCAGCATGCCGAGCAGGTTGCCGATCGGGCCCATCTTGCGGACCGCGAGCATCTGCTCGAGGAAATCCTCGAGAGTGAACTCGGAGGCGACCATCTTCGCCGCCATGGCCTCGGCCTGCTCGGCCTCGAACGCCTTCTCGGCCTGCTCGATGAGGGTGAGGACGTCACCCATGCCGAGGATCCGCGACGCCATGCGTTCCGGGTGGAAGACGTCGAAGTCGTCCAGGGCCTCACCGGTGGAGGCGAACATGATCGGCCGACYGGTCACCTGGGCGACCGAAAGGGCCGCACCACCGCGCGCGTCGCCATCGAGCTTGGTCAGGACCACGCCGCTGAATCCCACGCCATCGGCGAAGGCGCTCGCGGTCGCGACCGCGTCCTGACCGATCATCGCGTCCAGGACGAAGAGAATCTCATCCGGTGAGACGGCGTCGCGGATGTCGGCCGCCTGCCGCATCATCTCCTCGTCGACGCCGAGCCGCCCGGCCGTGTCGACGACGACCACATCGAAGACCTGCCGGTGCGCGTGCGCGAGCGCGTCGCGCGCGACGCGCACCGGATCCCCGACCCCGTTGCCGGGCTCGGGCGCGAAGACCTCCACCCCGGCCCGCGCCCCGACCACCTGCAGTTGGTTGACCGCGTTCGGACGCTGCAGGTCGGCCGCGACCAGCAGCGGGGTGTGACCCTGAGCCTTGAGCCAGCGCCCGAGCTTGCCGGCCAGGGTGGTCTTACCCGTTCCCTGCAGGCCGGCGAGCAGGATCACCGTCGGCGGGGTCTTGGCGTACCGCAGCGTCGTCGTGCCGCCGCCGAGGATCGCGACGAGCTCCTCATTGACAATCTTGATTACCTGCTGGGCAGGGTTCAACGACGCACTGACCTCGGCGCCGCGGGCACGCTCCTTCACCGCGGCCACGAAGCCACGGACGACCGGGAGCGCGACGTCCGCCTCGAGCAGAGCCACCCGGATCTCCCGCGCGGTGGCGTCGATGTCGGCATCGGTAAGGCGCCCTCTGCCACGCAGCGACGCGAAGACCTTGTCGAGGCGGCTGGAAAGGGTGTCGAACACGCGCACACACTCCGAGATCGCAGACGGACCGCAGGGACCAGCGTACGCACCCGACGACGAAGGCAGCACACCCCCGTGTCCGATCAACCGACGGCGTCACGCATCGGCCGATCGACGCGGACGCGACGTGCGCGGCCCGGYGAGGCATGCCCGCACGGACGCCGGCCTGGTCATTCACCTGYCGGGTCCGCCCTCTGCGCTGAGGAGGGCGAGACGCCTCGCCGGACGCTCACCCCCCAGCCAGGAGAACACCGAGGAACATGTCGCGGCTGACCGCGGAGCCCCACAGCTCCGCTCAGTGATGAAGCTTAGGTCACATGCCGAACGACCGGAAGGTCTTGACGCTGAGCACGTTGTGGTCTTCGTCGATCCGGCGGCCACTCGATCGATCAGCCGGCTTCGCCCAACAGCGCGTCGACGAACGCCTCCGGCTCGAAGGGAGCAAGATCGTCTGGACCCTCTCCCAAGCCGATCAGTTTCACCGGCATACCGAGCTCGCGCTGCACGGCGATGACGATCCCGCCCTTGGCCGTACCGTCCAGCTTGGTCAGCACGACTCCGGTGAGATCAACCGCCTGCGTGAACACCTGCGCCTGGACAAGCGCGTTCTGACCGGTCGTGGCGTCAAGCACGAGCAGCACCTCGTCGACCGGACCGTGCTTGCCCACCACTCTTTTAATCTTCGCCAGCTCGTCCATCAGACCTGCCTTGGTGTGCAGCCGGCCGGCGGTGTCGATCAACACGGTGTCCACGCCGCTCTGCGTGCCCTGTCGGACCGCATCGAACGCCACCGACGCCGGGTCACCCCCCTCGGCCCCGCGGACCGTGATCGCGCCGACCCGTTCACCCCAGGTCTGAAGCTGATCCGCGGCCGCGGCACGGAACGTGTCCGCCGCGCCCAGCACGACCGTACGCCCGTCCGCGACCAGCAGCCGCGCGATTTTTCCACAGGTCGTGGTCTTGCCCGTGCCGTTGACACCGACGACGAGCACGACGGCGGGACGATCCGGGGCCGTCGTGCGCAGCGATCGGTCGGTCGTCGTACCGATCTGGGCGAGCAGCTCGTCGCGCAGCATCTCCCGCACATCCGCGGGCGTGCGGGCACCGAGCACCTTCGTGCGTTCCCGCAGCGCGGCGACCAGCTCGGTGGTCGCCGTGACCCCGACGTCGGCGAGGAGCAGGGTCGCCTCCACGTCTTCCCACGCGTCCTCGTCGAGATTGTCGCCGGACAGCAGGGAGAGCAGTCCGCGACCGAGCGCGTTCTGCGAACGAGCCAGCCGCAGGCGCAGCCGGACGAGGCGGCCGGCTGCCGGCGGCGGTGCCTCCGGTGGGATCCGCTCCTGGACCGGGATCCCCGGCGCGGCCGGTATCTCGGCGGGCGGGGCGCCGACGCCATCGCTCTCCGTCGGGGATGGCGGCAGCACATCGGGAAGACCGATGTCGTCGACCGTCCTGGTCGCCGAATCGCGGGGTACCTCGGCGTCGTCACCGACCCCGGGACGGTAGTCGGCGCCCGGGCGCGGGCCTTCCTCGATGGATCGGCGGGGGCGTCGACGCAGGGCCGTGCCGGCCACCAGGCCCACGGTGGCCAGTACGACGACGGTGATGACGACGATCAGGATGAGGAGCTCCACGTACCGATCCTGACAGATGACGCCACAAGGCCGTGGCGCTCGCCCGGCGGGAGGGCGGCGGCGTCAGAGCGCCGCCCGCTCCCGCAGCCGCTGACTGATCACTGTCGTCACCCCGTCGCCCCGCATGGCCACGCCGTACAGGGCGTCAGCGATCTCCATCGTCCGCTTCTGGTGGGTGATGATGATCAGCTGCGACTTCTCACGCAGACCCTCGACGGCCTCGAGCAGTCGGCCGAGATTGCGGTCGTCCAGAGCTGCCTCGACCTCGTCGAGCACGTAGAAGGGCGAAGGGCGGGCCCGGAATATCGCGAGCAGGAGAGCGAGTGCGGTCAGTGAACGCTCCCCGCCGGACAACAGCGACAGACGCTTCACCTTTTTTCCCGGCGGCCTCGCCTCGACCTCGATGCCCGTGGTGAGCATGTCATCAGGATCGGTGAGCACCAGCCGGCCCTCACCGCCCGGGAACAGCGTCGAGAAGACGATCTCGAACTCACGGGCGGTGTCCGCGAACGCGACGGCGAAGACCTCACGCACCCGCAGATCAACCTCCTCGACGACCAGCAGAAGATCCCGGCGGGTGCTCTTGATGTCTTCGAGCTGCGCGGACAGGAACGCGGCCCGCTCCTGAAGCGCGGCGAACTCCTCGAGGGCCAGGGGATTCACCCGCCCCAGCCGGGCCAGCTGCTTCTCCGCGGTGGCGGCCCGGGCGCTCTGCTCGGCTCGATCGAACGGCGCCGCGGTGCCGTCGGGCTCATCCGGCGGGACCAGCGTGTCCGGGCCGAACTCGGCCACCAGGTCATCGGCGTCGATACCGTGCTCCTCCAGAGCCTTGGCTTCCAGGGTCTCCACCCGCAGCCGCTTCTCCGCTCGGGCCAGCTCGTCGCGATGGGCGGCGTCGCGCAGCGCCGCGAGTTCGGTGGCCAGAGCGCGCCCCTGGTCACGCACCCCGACCAGCTCCGTCTCGGCGGCCTTGCGCAGTGCGTCGGCCTCCTCCCGCCCCGCCGCGGCGCGAGCCAGCGAATGGTCCAGTCGGTCGAGAGCGACCTGAGCCGCATCCCCCATCGCCGTCGCGACGGCCGCCTGCCGCTCGCGGACCTCGTGCCGACGGGCCGCCGCGGCCCGTGCCGCCCGCTCGTTCGCCGCCGCGCGGATCAGTCCGTCGGCGCGTCCCTGCAGGCCTCGCACCCGCTCCTCGCTGGTACGGACGGCCAACCGGGCCTCGACCTCGGCGGCGCGCACGGCGGAGGTAGCCGCGACGAGCCGGTCTCGTTCATCCGGAGCCCGCTCCCCCGCCTCCGGCTGCTCCGATGTCGCGGCGAGCGACGCCTCGAGCTCGGTCAACGCTCCGTATGCCCGATCACGGGCTGTTTCGGCCCGTGATCGGGCGCCCTCCAACCGGGCGATCTCGGATGCCGCGGCCCCTCCCGAACGATCGAGCCGCGCCATCTGCTCGGACAGCGCCCGGTGCCGGGCATCGGTCCCGTGCAGCGCCGCCAGTGCCGCGTCGATGGCGGTACGGGCCCGGGTCACCTCGGCACGCGCGGGCTCGAACGCCTCGTGGGCGGACTCGACGCGACGGGTCGCCTCCGCCACGCCGGCCTCGGCCTCGTCCGCCGCGGCCTGCAGTTCGATCGCGGACGGCGGGTTCGCGCTGCCACCGATAGAGAGGGGGGCACCGATGACGTCGCCGGCGCGGGTGACCACCCGCAGGTCGGGGCGCAACGCCGTGGCCCGCTCGGCCGCCGCCAGATCCTCGACCACGACAGTCCGGGCGAGCAGGGACGACACGGCGGTACGGAACCGATCGTCACCGATCTCCACCAGGTCCAGCGCGGCAACGGCACCGGCCGGGAGCGGACCGTCGGCGCTGGCCGCCCCCGGGACGATCGCCGCGCTGCCGTCAGGGCCGGCGCAGGCGTCAGGGCCGGCGCAGGCGTCAGGGCCGGCGCAGGCGTCAGGCTCATCCGCGACGGTGACGGCGGCCACCAGCGCTGCTCGGCCGGCATCCGTTTCCCGCAGCCACGCAAAGGCCGCCATGGCATCCCCCGACGTGCCGACGAGCAGGGCGTCCGCCGCCGGGCCCAGCGCCGCGGCGATGGCCGCCTCCGCGCCGGCGGTCACGCTCAGGACGCCGGCCAGCCGGCCGATCACCTCGAGGGTCGGATCCAGTGCCGGAGCCGAGTCCTCCGCCGTGTTCGAGGCGGTCTGCCCGGTCTGCGCGCCGGTAGCAGCCCTCAACAGTGCCGCGGCTCCGTCGGCCGGCGAGAGGGAGAGGTGCAGCGCGTCGCATCGCGCGGCCCAGGATGCGCGGTCACGTTCGGCGCTACGCTCCTCACCGCGCAGGACCTCGAGCCGCTCGGCGGCAGCGGCATGCACTGCCACGGCCGCGCTGTGCTGCTCGGCGAGATCCTCCCGTGCGCTCTCCATCCGAGAGAGTTCGATCTCGAGGGCCGAACGTGACGCCGAGGTCTCGGTCTCCCGCTCCCGCGCGGCGTCGAGTGCCTCGGTCGTCCGTGCTATCTCGTTCTCGGCACTGGTGGCACGGGACCTGGCGGCCTCCACCTGGCCGGCAAGGCGCGCGATCTCCTCACGGCGAAAAGACGCCGCGCGTGCCGCGGCGATCAGTTCCTTCTCCTCCTGAGCGAGCGCGGCCTCGAGATCGGCACGCCTGGTGACCACCTCGGCGAGCAGATCCCGATCACGCTCCAGCCGCTCGGTGAGGGCGATTTCCTGCTCCCGGACCGCCGTGGCCTCCTGTTCCAGTTCCTCGGGGTCGCGGCGCCCACGTACGTCGTCGGTCGCGGCACGCAACAGGCGACCCCGTTCGACGGCGAGGGAACGGGTGCCCCGCAGCCGTTCCCGCAGGGATGCCAGGGCGTACCAGGTCTCCTGGGCGCCGGTGGCGCGCGGAATGATCGTCGTCAGGTCGGCCTGCAGCTGCTCCTCACGGCGGGCGGCCGCGGCGTGAGCGGCCTCGGTGGTCGTCAGCCGCGCCCGCAATGCCTCCTCGTCCGCGAGGTCGGAGGTGATCGCGACCTGGGCACGATGGAGATCGTCGGCGAGAAGGCGCAGGCGGGCGTCCCGTAGCGAAGCCTGAATCACACCGGCCTTACGGGCGATCTCCGCCTGCCGACCGAGCGGCCCTAACTGCCGACGCAGTTCGGCGGACAGATCGGTGAGGCGGGTGAGGTTCGCCGACATCGCCTCGAGCTTGCGGAGTGCCTTCTCCTTGCGTTTACGGTGTTTGAGGACGCCGGCGGCCTCCTCGATGAACGCACGGCGATCCTCCGGGCGCGCGTGCAGGACCGCGTCGAGCTGGCCCTGGCCGACGATCACGTGCAACTCTCGGCCGATACCCGAGTCGCTCATCAGTTCCTGGATATCCAGCAGGCGACAACCGGTACCGTTGATCGTGTATTCGCTCTCGCCGCTGCGGAACATCAGTCGCCCGATGGTCACCTCGGTGTACTCGATGGGGAGCGCGCCGTCCGAGTTGTCGATCGTCAGGAGTACTTCGGCGCGCCCCAAGGCCGGGCGAGCGGGCGTGCCCGCGAAGATGACATCGGACATAGTGCCGCCACRCAGGGCCTTGGCACCCTGCTCCCCCAGTACCCAGGCGATGGCGTCAACGACGTTACTCTTGCCCGACCCGTTGGGCCCGACCACGCAGGTTATTCCCGGCTCGAGATGCAGGGAGGTCGAGCTCGCAAAGGACTTGAAGCCCCGCAGGGTCAGGTTCTTGAGATGCACCAGTCTCCGGAGCGCTGGAAGGGTTCACCGGCTCGACCCGGGATGGCCGGACTCAGCCGACGTTCGACAGAGCCATCCTAGTCGGCCACCCGAAGCACCCAGCAGGCTACGCTCCGAAAAAAGTACGAAGAAGGCGGGGAGTGAGGTTGCCCGGCTCTTCCTGGACATAGAGCCGCCAAAGTGATCCGAGACACACGGGCAACATCACTGGGCAGGGACGAGCCAGCCGGGAAAACGACCGATTCGACGATCTCAGCGATCATGACGCCCGTAGAAACGGAGTCTTGCCCACGTAACCGGGCATACCCACTACGAGGGGGCGCCTCCCCGAGGAACGCCCCGCCAGCTCAGCTGAACGCCGGTTCGGCGTCGAGCGCCCGGACATCCTCCGGCACGTCGACACCACCCACCAACGCCTCGTTAACCTCAYGTACTCGAGCCAGTTCTGCCTCGAGCTCCGCTACTCGGGCACGAAGCCGACGCACCTCGCAAGAGAGACGCAAGTCGCCGCCGGAACCGACGTGGCCAAAAAGGGCCTTCGCCATAGTGATGGTCCTCCACGATGAGTGACCTAGTGGGTGTCAGACAGCACAAGATCCGAACAGATCAGAGTGCGCCCCAAACAATGACTCCAGGCTCCCATGTCGAGTGACCGAAAGTCAAGAGCATGCCACATGCTCCCGAGCCGGTCCGGTGAACATGCAAAAAGCGGACGGTCATACCCACGACAGTTCCGACAACGCAGCGTCTGCAACCAGTCACTTTCGTCGAAAGTCGGTCAGATCACTCTGCGCCACCTGCCACACAGCCTCCACCCTGTCCGTCCGCCCAKGGGTGTGACCCGTCATCAACAAGTGCAGAAGGTCACGACAGGCCGGCTCCGGCCCCTCCGCGACCACCTCGACCGCCCCGTCCGGGAGGTTGGTGGCGGATCCGACCAGGCCCAGGCGCCGGCCCCGGGTACGCACGTAGTCACGAAAGCCGACGCCCTGGACAAGGCCGGCGACCCGGGCAGTGAATCGGACCACGGCGTGTCCGGACTCCCTCTGCTCCGCGGATACATCGCTCATCAGCACGGTAGGGTACTGGCCATTGTGGATACCACATACTTCCCAGACATGGCAGGCCGGCCGAAAGAGACACGGCGGCAGGGTGATCATCGGCTGGAACGGCCGGACCGGCCACGTTTCCGCCGCCGGTCCRCTGCCGTGCTACTCGCGTGTGGAGCTCTCGGCTCGGCACTCCTTCTCAGCGGTTGCGGCCAGAACTTCTCTCAGGACGGCGGCACACTACCCGTCCCACGCGCGAGCACCGATGGTGACCGCCAGGTCACCCCGGAGCCGGTCGACAGCGCAGACAAGATTATTGGTCCTGGCTATGCCCCGCCGCGTACCGCAGGGCCTACCCAGACAGCGGTGCCCAATCTGCCGGGCGGCAAGCAGTAGTCAGTACCACGCGTAACTACTACCCATACGATTTACCTCATGCCGATCGCCGGTGAGACGCGGCTGGACACCCGGCTACCCAGGCCAAGATCAGCCCGCTCGCCGGCCTGGTAGCCCGCACGACCGCCGCTCCCAGAGAGCTGGCGTGTCCTTGGCGCTCGCAACCTGGGATAGGCTCTTGCCAGGTGCGCGTCCACCCGCTGGCTTCGATTCGCCAGGACGACGGCCACCGACGGCGTCGTCGAGGGCCGGTCCGATCCGTTCTCCCGGGTCTGCGTCTGCTGGGTCTGCGCCCGCTCCCGGGCCATCCGCTCCGTCCTGGTCAGTCTCTCCGCCACCGCCACCGCGAAGCCTGCCATCCACGACCGACGAAACGCCCGCGGGTCCTCCTGGCGTGGTGGACGGGCGAGGGCCAATCCCTGTGCCTGCTGGACCAGCAACGAGGTGAACAACATCTGCACGCGGTGGATATCCGCATCCATCCCGAACAGATGAGCGGAGTGCCCCGTCCCCACTGCACGCTGCTCGGTCCGGTACACGAGCCGGCAACCAAGCGGTGCGGCAATGCCCGCGAGCAACGAGATCTTGTCCCGGGCATAGGGCGGATCRACGGCCACCACCAGGTCAGCCGCCTCGACGCGGTGCGGCGACGCCTCCTCGACCAGCGCGCGGTCGATCCCGTACTGGGCGATCAACTCGGCCGCCTTGCTGTTATAGGTTTCGCGGGCGGCCTCGCTCAGCCCCTCCGCCTCCGCCATCGCCAACAGCTTCCGTATACGACCGAGCAGGGCATCCGGATTCATCGCGTCTCCGTCCATGTCGCGTCGGGGGCAGGCCAGCCAACCGACGTGCCGGATGATGCCTCACCGATCCCGGCAGCCCGGTCTCGGTCCTGGACGAGGCGATAACTGTGAACGCCGCGGCAGGTCTGGCTCCCCACCCGACTATCGCGGACGCCACGCCCGGCACCCCACCCGAGAGCCGCGGGATTCGAACGTGTGATCGAACCTTACCACCTGGCCCGTCTTGGGTGCGGCTGGCAGGTGGGGCAAGTGAAGCTCGACCGGTTCATGAAAGCGTCCCGGCGCACCGCGTCTCCGCATCGTGTGCACGGCCGACCCGCGCGGCCATACACCTGTAGCGACCGTTCGAACAGCCCGCTGACTCCGTCCGCCGACACGTACAGGCGGTCGAAGGACGTACCGCCCACCTCAAGAGCCGCGATCATCACCGTCCGCACGCAACCCAGCAGCCTGCCGACCTCCGCCCGGGTGAGGGTCTCGGTCGGCCGCGCGTAGTGCAGCTTCGCGGCCCACAGGGCCTCATCCGCGTAGATGTTCCCGACCCCGCTGACAAGTGTCTGATCGAGCAGGGCCCGCTTCACGCCGGTACGGCGTCGACGCATCCTCTCCGTGACGAGCCGCTCGTCGAAGGCGGGATCCAGAGGATCCCTGGCGATGTGCGCGACGGGAGCAGGCAGATCCGCTTCCCCCGTTGCGACCGCCAGGCCACCGAAGGTGCGTTGATCCACAAATCGCAGTTCGCGTCCTCCGTCCGTGAAGACGAACCGGATCCGCAGATGCTTCTGGTCGGGGGTGGCGGGTGGAACGACGAGCAACTGTCCGCTCATCCCGAGATGGGCGATCAGTGCATCCCCCTGGGCCGGATGACCTGGGGGCAGGGCGGGCGGAGACATCTCGGCCAGCACGGCAGCTGATTCCTCCTCCGGTGGTTCTTCTGGAACCACCGGAGCGCACGCCGCATGGTCTACCGGCGGCTGAAGTACCAGCCACAGATACTTGCCGCGGCGTCGTGCCGCCGTTATCCGGCGGCCGACGAGCAGCGCCGAGAAGTCGGCGGCACCGGCCAGATGACGGCGCACCGCACGAGGATGGTGGACGTCAACCGATGCGATGACGCGACCGACGACACCACGTTCCAGACCGCGGCGAACAACCTCTACTTCGGGGAGTTCTGGCATGATCTCCGGTCGTCGGGTCGGGTCAGTGGGATGACACCGGACCCTCGACGTGGCTCGATGAAGCTGTTGCCACCCCTGAAGCTGTTGCCACCACTGAAGCTGTTGCCACCACTGAAGCTGTTGCCACCACCGAGCCTGTCGCCAGCGCCCAGGAAGCGAATCGGGGCAGCTGATGATCAGCCACTCTCACAGACCCGAGACCTGATCGTGATCAAGGCTGCCGACGGCGGACTTCTCGTGATTTCCGCCGGCGACGTCCGCGCCCGAACCGTCCTCCCGCCCCAAGGCTGACCGTTCCTCGAGAACCGCGAAAGCCGCGGCGGCCGCCCGCTGCTCGGCCTCCTTCTTGCTTCCCCCTTCGCCCTCGCCCAGTGGCTCTCCCGCGATCCTCGCGTAGGCGGTGAATCGCTTCGCGTGGTCCGGACCGGCCTCCTCGACGATGTATTCGGGCGGCCCGAGAGCCAGCACCGCCGTCTGTTCCTGCAGTGAGGTCTTCCAGTCAAGCCCTGCGCCTCGGCCGGCGGCCTCGTCCAGCAAGGGATCGAAGAGACGGTGCACGAAACCGGAGGCCACGTCGAGGCCTGAGGACAGATAGACCGCCCCGATGATGGCCTCGAGGGTGTCGGCGAGAATGCTCGCCTTGTCGCGCCCCCCGGTGGTCTCCTCGCCCCGGCCCAGCAGCAGGTACGGACCGAGCCCGGTGGGTCCGATCCCCCGTGCCACGTCCGCGAGAGCCCGCATGTTCACAACCGAGGCCCGCTGCTTGGCGAGYTGCCCCTCGGGAAGATCCGGGTGGCGGATGAACAGTGCCGCCGTCACCACCAGACCGAGCACCGCATCGCCCAGGAACTCCAGGCGTTCATTGGTGGGCAGGCCGCCCTTCTCATAGGCATAGGAGCGGTGTGTGAGGGCGCGGTCGAGCAGCTCGGGGTCGATGGCGACCTCGAGTACCTCGATCAGGCCGTCCCGCGGCGGCGGGGGTGGCAGCTGGCGGGTCATCCGACCAGCCCGGCCAGGGCCCGGCGACGCGCCACCAAGATCGCCATCGCCGCTCTGGTCCGAGAGGCCAGGTCCGCATGGACCGCGACCGACGCCGCCCTCAGCGCCGCGAGCAGCCCGACTGCCTGGCTGTCGCCGGCTTCATCCGGTGCCCGCTCCGCGTGGACCGCGACACCATCGACCCCCAGCACGATCGTTCCCCCCCGCACATCAGGATCTTCCAACGTTCCCCATCCCGGATCCAGACCGGCCCTGGACAGGTGCCCCGTACCCCGATGAGATTCCCACCATCGCATCCCGCGGATGACGGACATCAGGACATCTCCGGTGAATCCGTCGGTGACCGCCACGTCAACTCCACGGCGATGATCGATCTTCTGGCCGTCGCCCGGCTCGCCCGTCCACGAAGGCGCGAGGAGCCGATCAGCCGTCAGCGGGCCGACATAGTGCAGATCGAGCGATCGGAGCAGCTCGTCGGCGGCTCGTCGCAAGGTGTCGGGAAGCGCTGGACGCGCCGTCAGAAGCCCGACTCGGGGAGCGTTGACGGCGAAGCGAACCGCGGCGTATGCACTGCCCGCGACCGCGAACTGGGCGAGTTCGTCCGCCGTCACATCAACCGTCGCCCCCGCGTCGCACAGCACGACGGGGGCGTTCGCCCCGCCGACAATCGAGGCGAGAGTGGCCCGTGTCGCCCCGGGGAGCAGACCGTAGGTGAACTGAGCCGAGGCGACCACGGCTTCGGCCGGGGCTGTCGAGACCATCGCATCGGCATGTCCGTCACGGACCAGGCGCGCCGCCACCCGGACGCCGGAGTCCCGACGTGCTCGCACTTCACGCAATGCCTCCGGGCCCGCCGAAACGCTGCGAGCGGCCGTGGCGAGCAGGACGCGCTCGCCTGGCACAATTCCCAGCCGAGCAAGGTCATCCCGGACGGTATCACCGGATGTCACCAGAGTGAGCACCAGATGCGGATCGGCGCCGAGCGCACTGGGCAATGCCTCGAGGAGAGGCCCGGAAGGCAACCCCTCCCCCACCAGGTCAACGGCGATACGTGTCACACCGGGTCAGACGTCAAGCACCTGACGGTCGTTGTACCGGCCGCACGTGCCACAGACGGTGTGCGGCCGGATCACGTGCCCCCGCGAGCACTTTGCGAGGGTCGGCACCTTGGCCTTCCACTGCGAACGCCGGGACCGGGTGTTGCTGCGCGAGGTGCGCCGCTTCGGGACGGCCACTATTCCTTCTCCTTGCTCTCATGAGGGTCGGTGCGACCCTTCTCGGTTCCCGTCGCTCCGCTGCCGGCCAGCGCGGACAGCGCCGCCCATCTCGGGTCGGATCGCGCATGGGAATGTCCAGGCTCGACATCGTCGAGACGCACCCCGCAGTCCACGCAGAGTCCCGCACAGTCCGGACGGCAGATGGGTGACAGCGGAAGGTTGAGTACCAGGGCATCCCGCACCACGGGCTCGATGTCCGCATGATCATCGATCAGTACCCGAGCATCTTCGTCGTCACCCAGGTCCACGGCTCGGTCAGGGTAGTAGAACAGCTCGCGAAACTCGACCATGCTGACCTCGGACACGTCGTCCAGGCAGCGCGCACATTCACCCCGAAGCGGCGCCACGACGCTCCCGCTGACCAGGACACCCTCGATCACCGATTCGAGACGCAGGTCCAGGGTGACGCTTGCGCCGGCCGGCACCCACATCATCTCGGTTCCGAGATCGGCGGGAAGTTCCGCCTGCGCCCGGACAAGCCGCATCGACCCGGGCCGACGACCGAGCTCACGGGTGTCCAGTACAAGGGGACCCCTCGGGGTCCGACGGCGAAAGTGGGATCCAGTCATGGCGGCAGTCGAATTCACATCTACGTCAATGTCAGGAAGGCCAGCCGAAACAGGGCCTTCGTGGTGGTGTAGCTACCCGGCGTCGCTGACGACTGAGGCAGCCCGACGTCAGCGGCACCCTGGACCCTCCCAGCGGCCCGGACCCTCCCAGAGGATCGACGAACAGACTCCAGCCGGTCAACTACCGAGCCGGTCAGCTACCAACGCCGGTCAGCTACTACGGGCTCCTAGCCTATCCGATCGGTGCCGCGGACGATCCGATCAGGCTGCCGGGRTCTCCGGACACCCGAGCCCGGCGGGCGGCGGACCTCCGCCTAGGAAGCCGCTCGGGTGCCGCTCGCCCCCCGCGACCGGCCCCGGAGCCCGGACAGTCCGGAACGGCGGGAGAGCCCGGCGGAAGTCGGTCGGCGGCTACCCACCCGGCGGGGGTTACTGAGCGAGGCGCTCACGGAGCTGTTTGAGTACCACATCCGGTACCAGCCCCGACACGTCACCTCCGTAACGCGCGACCTCCTTCACCAGACTGGAGGACAGAAAGGCATATTGCGGGTTCGTACTCATGAAAAGAGTCTCCACGCCCGCAAGCGAATTGTTCATCTGCGCCATCTGAAGCTCATAGTCGAAGTCGCTGACCGCACGCAGTCCTTTGACGATCGACTGGATACCCCTACTCCGACAAAAATCGACGATCAGCCCGTGGGACGCATCCACCAGGACGTTGGACGGCGCCATCGGATGATCACGCAGGGCCTCTCTGATGAGCTCCATCCGCTCGTCGACGGTGAACAAGGTGACCTTGTTCTTGTTGATCGATACGGCGACCACGACCTCGTCGAAGAGTCTGCTCGCTCGGACGATGATGTCGAGATGACCGTTGGTGATCGGATCAAATGAACCGGGACAGGCTGCCCTCCTCATGATCGAATACCGTACCAGAGAGCACCCTCCCCGTACCTCCGGTCGCGCAGCGCACACAACCCGTCAGGCCAGGCGACCGGGCCCGAGYGGTGCGATCTTTCGACAACGCAGACACCGTCCGCAGTCAACCAGGCGGCCGCCAGCAGCTTTGACAGCACTTCGCCGAGTTCCGAATCGCGCATCGCGTACGGCGGATCGAGGAAAACCACGTCGTAGGGATTATCCGAGGTGTTCTGCACCACACGCTCTACCGCGGCTTGCGCGATCTTCGCGCCCGACAGTCCCAGCGCTGTCACGTTCCGCCGCAGAGTGCGTATCACGACCGGATCGCGGTCGACGAGAAGAGCATGAGTGGCACCCCGAGACAGCGCTTCCAGACCGACCGCACCAGACCCGGCATAAAGATCGGCAATCCGAGCACCCCGCAGATCCAGACAGGTCGACAAGGTGTTGAACAACCCCTCACGGGCACGTTCCGAGGTCGGACGGGTGGTCGTTCCGGGTGGAACCACGAGCCGCCGACCACCCGCGGTTCCACTGATGATGCGCGTCATCGGGCCACCCGGTCATCCCTTCTCGAGGAAGGCGACACTGGTGTCGTCGAGAACCGCGTCGAGCAGCCGGCGCAGTGCGGGATGCCGGTCCAACCCGGGGTCGTCGTCAACCAGGCGACCGGCCTCCTCGCGTGCGTCGCGGATCAGGTCCTCATCACGAAGAAGTTCCAGGAGCTTCAGGGATCGTCGTCCGCCGGACTGGGCGGCCCCGAGCACATCGCCCTCTCGACGCTGCGCGAGGTCGAGACGGGCCAGCTTCGCCCCGTCGCTGGTGGCGGCGACCGCGCTGAGCCGCTCCCAGGCGGGGGATCCCGGCTCGGCCGCTGTATGCAGAAGACACCAGCCGGGCGCGGTGCCCCGGCCGACCCTCCCGCGCAGCTGGTGCAGCTGGGACACGCCGAACCTGTCCGCGTCCAGGACGACCATCACTGTCGCGTTCGGTACGTTCACTCCCACCTCGATGACGGTGGTGGCGACCAGCACGTCGACCTCGCCGGCCGCGAATCGGTTCATGGTGGCCTCCCGTTGCCCGGGTGCGAGACGACCGTGCAGCGGTTCAACCCTGAGGTCCGCAAGCTCGCCATCCACCAACAGGGGCAGCACCTCACACACTGTCGCAGCTGGTCGGGACGCTCGCGAATCCGGACCGGCAGCCGAGGATTCGGCGGGATCATCCTCCCCGCCCCCGTCCTCCCCGCCCGCACCGATCCGGGGACACACGACATAGGCCTGATGCCCGGCGGCCACCTCGTCGCGGATTCGTCCCCACATTCGATCCGTCCAGGATCTCTGGCTCGCCGGCACCACGAACGTCCCGATGGGAGAGCGTCCCGCTGRCAGTTCGGTGAGCTCGGAGACTTCGAGATCACCGAACACGGTCATCGCGACCGTCCGGGGAATCGGTGTCGCGGTCATCACAAGAAGGTGGGGAGGACGTCGTCCACGCGCTCGCAGTGCGTCCCGCTGTTCGACGCCGAAACGATGCTGTTCGTCGACGACGATCAGACCAAGATCGTTAAAAATCACCTCATCGTGCAGCAGGGCATGAGTACCGACCACCAGACCGGTGGAACCGTCCGCGATCTCCGCCAGAGCCTCCCGCCGCGCACGCCCTCCCATCGATCCGGTGACCAGCGTCACCCGCGTGGCCCGATGATCGGCTCCTAGTTCCCCTGCCCGGGCCAGATCGCCGAGCATCTCCCGGAGGCTTCGGCTGTGCTGAGCGGCAASAGTTTCGGTGGGCGCCAGGAGTACCGCCTGGCCGCCCGTGTCGACCACAGTGAGCATCGCCCGCAGGGCGACCAGTGTCTTGCCCGAACCCACCTCTCCCTGTAGCAGTCGATGCATCGGAACGGGCCGACCGATCTCGGCTGCGATCGTCTTCCCCACCTCGCGCTGGCCCGTCGTGAGGGGGAAGGGCAGATCGGCATCGAACGCCGCCAGCAGACCATCCGGACGCTGCGACCGGGGTGTTGTCGCCAGCGCCTCCACCTCACGACGCCGCTGGGCCAACGCCACCTGCAACACCAGAGCCTCATCCCAGGTGAGGCGCCGACGACCGGAGGCGATCTCACCACGGTTCGCGGGCTGGTGAACCAGCCGGAAGGCCTCGGCCAGAGCGGGCAGGCGGTACCGGCTGCGGAGATCGTCCGGCAACGGATCCTCGACGGGATCGAGAGAGTCCAACGCCAGCCGGACGCACCTCGCCAGCGTCCAGCTCGGCACCTTGGCGGAGGCGGGGTAGATCGGAACCAGCGCGTTCGCGAACGGCGCACCGCTGACGGCTTCCCCGCTCTCCTCGGGTTCGAGGAGCTGGACCTCCGGGTTGGTCAGCTGACGCTGCCCGCGGAACTCGTCGACCTTGCCGGCGAACAGCGCGGTCGTCCCGGGACGTAGGTCACGCTCCCGCCAGCTCTGATTGAAGAAGGTCAGCGACAGTGAATGCCGGCCGTCCGTCACCGTCACGCGCACCATCGACTTCCGGGTGCCGCGCATCGGGCGGCGTTCCGTCTTCTCGACCCGGGCCTGGACCGTAACCGTCTCACCGACGACGAGGTCCGCGAGGTCCGTCARCTCGCCTCTCTCATGGTACCGGCGGGGCAGGTGCCCCAGCAGATCACCGACCAGCCTCAACTCCAGACCATCGGCCAGGAGGGCGGCGGCACGCGCGCCGACGAGGGCCTTCAGGGGCGTGTCGAGGTCGACCACATTACCGATAGTGCACCGGAGCACCGACAGTACCGAGACCCACCGGCTCCCGCCGCATCATCTGGACCACAGAACTGGACCACAGAAGGTGGGGTAACCTCAAGCGGGCCGCCACTGCGCGCGTCCCCCGGCGGCGCCGTCAGGGTCGCGGGTTGCGTACGATTCTGGTTCTGACTCCCCTGACGTCCCGGGCACGCCTACCGGGACCAGTACTACTTCGACTTCGGCTACTACTTCGACGGAGTGTTTCTCGTGTCTTCGGTGTGTGACGTCTGCGGCAAGGGGCCGGGCTTCGGTATGTCGGTCTCCCACTCCCACCGACGCACGCGCCGTCGGTGGAACCCCAACATCCAGACCGTGCGCACGGTCGTGGGCGGGACCCCCAAGCGGCTGAACGTCTGCGCTTCCTGCATCAAGGCGGGCAAGGTCTCTCGCGCCTGAGCCCTCCGGGCCGGACGTTACTCCGGCCGGACGGGGCGTCACCGGACACAGGCCTCCCGTGGAGGTCGAGGCGGAGCGCGGCCACATCCACGTCGGGTACGCTGCCGGTCACCGACGCCGATCCGTTAGTGTCCCGGCATGGCAGGCTCCAGRCGTCGGATTCGGCTCGCCCTCCTGTTCGGTGGCCGCAGCACCGAGCACGCGATCTCCTGTATATCGGCCAGCGGTGTACTGCGAGCCCTGGATCGTGACGTCTACGACGTCGTCCCCGTCGGCATCGACACACATGGCCGCTGGGTCGTGCTGCCRGACGACCCGACCGCCCTCGCGGTGACGGGAGACCGACTGCCCGCCGTCGTCGCGGCCCACGGTGAGAGCGTCGTCCTGGCCGCGGATCCGACGACGCCCGGTCTGTTGCCGTGCCGCCCCCGCGGCGGCCTCGACTCTGTCAGGAACACCCTCGGGAGCAGCGACGCTCTCGGGAGCAGCGACATTCCCGGGGACATCGATGTGGTCTTCCCGCTGCTCCACGGCCCCTTTGGGGAGGATGGGACGGTCCAGGGTCTCCTGGAGATGGCCGGCCTGCCCTACGTCGGCTCCGGGGTGTTCGCCAGCGCGGCCGCCATGGACAAGCAACACATGAAGGCACTGCTGCGGGCCGCCGGCCTTCCCGTCGGCTCCTACGCCGTCCTGCGAGCCGGTGACACACTCACCGGGGCCGACCAGGAACGGCTGGGGCTGCCCGTCTTCGTGAAGCCCGCGCGCGGCGGGTCGAGTATCGGGATCAGCCGGGTCGAGGCCTGGGCGGACCTGGACACCGCGATCAAGGCAGCCCGCGCCAGCGACCCCAAGGTCCTGGTGGAGTCGGCGATCGTCGGCCGCGAGATCGAGTGCGGGGTCCTCGGAATTCTAGACGGCCCCGGTGCCGAGGCGAGTGTGCCCGCCGAGATCACCGTCACGTCTTCGGCCGGCTTCTACGACTTCGAGGCCAAGTACATGTCCGACGCCACCCACTTCGACGTCCCGGCCAACCTGTCCCACGCGGTACGGGAGGAGGTCCGGGGAGTGGCGATCGCGGCGTTCGAGGCCCTGGACTGCGCCGGGCTCGCGCGGGTTGACATGTTTGTCACGGCCGACGACCATGTGATCATCAACGAGGTCAACACGATGCCCGGTTTCACCCCTACCTCGATGTTCCCGCGGATGTGGGAGGCGAGCGGGGTCACCTATCCGCAGTTGGTGGACCGGCTCGTCAGGCTGGCCCTGCGCGACGGAGCGGGGCTGCGCTGACCGCCCGGCACCTGCGCCACCCGGGCCCGTGACGGCGTGGAGGCGTTCCGCCGGGCGGGAATGGCCGGGAGCTCGTCTCAGGATGTCGTCGACCTGCTGTGYGCCCGCACGGCGGGGGCGACCGAGACGAGTACCTCGAACGCCTGCACGTCGGCGGGCAGGGTGAGAACCACCTGGGGCTGYCGCGTGGGGGTGGAATAGCGCACCGTCGTGCCGCCCAGGTTCTCGGCGAACCACCCCACATCGTCCACGACGGACAGCATCGCATCGGGACGGTAGCTTGCCGGAAGACCGGGCGCGCCGCAGGTGAGCACCACCGGCGCCGCGCCGTAGGCCGCCGCCGTGGCCTGTGGGGGGTCCAGTGTCCGGCGGTCGAGGTCGTCCCCGAGCGACGGGGGAAGATCGTGGACCAGGTCCACGCACGACGAACGGACCGACTCCGCGGGAATCGGCACGTTGGTCAGCCGAATCGATCCGGGACCGCCGCATCCGACCAGCGCGAGCAGGACCCACGAGGCGACGAACACCGGATACCGACATGACCGCCCCGGCCGGCGCCCGCCCCGTGCCGGGCGTYGGCCCCGCTCGGCTTGCTCACCACCGGTGGCCATGTCCCGATTCTGGCGCGCCACCGACGTCACCGGTGGCCCGGCCCCGGCGGTGGGCGCGAGCCGGGAGCCGGGAGCGCCCACCGGGTCCCCCGTCCCGGAGCCGACCTGACCCACGTCGGGACGGAGGAGCTTCAGCGGCGGAGAAGCTCAGAAGTGAACGACCGGGCAGGTCAGCGTGCGGGTGATGCCGTCGACCGACTGCACTCTCGCCATGACCATCTTCCCGAGGTCATCGACGGTGGCCGCCTCCGCCCGGACGATGACGTCATAGGGGCCGGTGACGTCCTCGGCCTGGGTGACCCCGGGGATCTGCTCGATCTCCTTGGCAACCGAGGAGGACTTGCCGACCTCGGTCTGGATAAGGATGTACGCGTGGACCACAGACGCTCCCTCGTCGGACGTCGACAGCCCGTCGAGCAGAACTACGGGCCGACAGAAGGTAACAGGCAAACGGCCCGGATGAGAGCCTCCGAGGTCGAGGAATTTGCTCAGATCGGCCGACAGGGACCGACCGAGGGGTCGCCCGGCCTCATCCGGAACCCCAATCGTGGGGGTCAGCTGGCCGGCTCGGTACCCGGTTGTGATGGCAACCACGACGCAGCTACCCAGAGCGAAGAATAGGAGACACGTGAACGCTCGGAGCATCCGGAGCGAGCCGCCGCCGGAACCGAGCTCCGCCCCGCCCCGCGTACTGACGATCGCCGGATCGGATTCTGGCGGYGGCGCGGGCATTCAGGCAGATCTCAAGACGATGCTCGCCCTCGGCGTCCACGGCATGAGTGCGATCGTCGCGGTGACGGCACAGAATTCCCTGGGCGTCCATGGTGTGTGGGATCTCCCTCCGGAAGCGGTCCGAGCCCAGATCAGAGCGGTCGTGGCGGACATCGGGGTCGACGCGGTGAAGACGGGGATGCTCTCCTCCGCGGCTCTGGTCTCRCTGGTCGCCGCCGAACTCTCGCGGCTCGACGTACCCGTCGTGGTCGATCCGGTCAGCGTCTCCAAGCACGGCGACCCCCTGCTGTCCCCGGAGGCGGTCGAGGTGGTCCGTACGGAGCTCATGCCCCGCGCCACCATCGCCACACCGAACCTCGACGAGGTACGTCTGCTGACCGGGGTGGAGGTGCTGGACGTCGCCGACCTGCCCAGAGCCGCCGAGGCGATGCTCGCCCTGGGCCCGCGCTGGGTGCTGGTGAAGGGCGGGCATCTTCCCGGCGACGCGGTCGACCTGCTCACCGACGGGACCACCGAGGTCGTCCTCCGAAGCCCCCGCCTGGACCGGCGGCACACCCATGGCACCGGATGCACGCTGGCCTCCGCGATCGCCGCGCACCTGGCGCAGGGGCGTGGTCACGTCGAGGCCGCACAGGCCGCCAAGGCCTACGTCAGTGGCGCCCTGGCCAGCGGCTTTCCGCTCGGCGCGGGGATCGGCCCGGTAGACCACGGCTATCGTCACCGTAGGTAGCAGCCTGAGAGCCGGGCTCGGGCCGCGCCGGCGGCGTCTGGTTCAATCGCCCCGCCGCACGTGACCTGACGCACGTCACGCATCCGCATCATCACCGTGGAGGTAGCCCGTGGGGGCGCACAGCTCGGGAGTGGTACCATCCACCAGCACGGACCGACGGTGGTATCGCATCGTCGGCGGCGCTCCGCTCACCGGCTCGGTCGAAGCGTCCGGGGCCAAGAACTCGGTCACCAAGCTGCTCGTCGCCACCCTCCTCACGCCAGAGCCGTGCACCCTGACCCGGGTGCCTCGGATCGCCGAGGTCGACGTGGTCCTGGGCATRCTCGCCGAACTCGGCACCCAGGTGGAGTGGCTGGACGAGCACACTGTGCGACTCGCCACCGAAAAGATCATCGACGCGTCGCTGTCCGAGGCCTACTCCGGGGTCAACCGGATACCGATCCTGATGATGGGCCCGCTCCTGCACCGCGTCGGCGAAGCCGTGATCCCGCTGCCCGGCGGTTGCCGGATCGGCAAGCGTCCCGTCGACTTCCACCTCGCCGGCCTGCGTGCCATGGGTGCGGAGATCGTCGAGCAGCTGCGTTCCGTCCAGGTCAAGACGCTGGGTCTGCACGRCACCCATGTCGCGCTGCCGTTCCCGAGTGTCGGCGCGACCGAGAACCTGCTCCTGGCCGCGGTCCGGGCGCAGGGTACGACCGTCATCTCGAATGCGGCGGTGGAACCGGAGGTCATCGACCTCATCATGTTCCTGCAGCAGATGGGCGCCCTCGTCGACGTGGAAGTCGACCGCACGATCGTGGTGCAGGGGGTCGACGCACTGCGGGGAGCCACCCATGCCCCGATCCACGACCGCATCGAAGCCGCGTCCTTCGCCTCGGCCGCGGTGGCCACCAACGGCAGGGTGGAGGTGGTCGGTGCCCGCCAGGAACATCTGGCGACCTTCCTCAACCACCTCCGCCGGCTCGGTGGCGAGTTCGAGGTCACCCCGCGGGGCATGACCTTCTTCCGGGCCCAGCCGTTGACCGCGTCACATGTGCAGACCGACGTACACCCCGGGTTCATGACCGACTGGCAGCAGCCCCTGGTCGTCCTGCTCACCCAGGCCAAGGGTGCCTCCGTGATCCACGAGACGATCTACGAGGACCGRTTCGGATACACCAGACAACTGGCCGAGATGGGCGCCGACATCGCCCTGTCGACCCTGTGCCTCGGTGGGAAGGCCTGCCGGTTCGCGTCCCGGGACTTCGAGCATTCGGCGGTCGTGAGCGGGCCGACCTCCCTCACCGGCGGTGATCTGGCGATCCCCGACCTGCGCGCCGGCTTTGCCTACGTGCTGGCCGCGCTGGTGGCCGACGGCACCAGCATCATCCGCGGGACCCGTTTCCTCGAACGCGGTTACGAGGACCCGGTGGGTAAGCTGCGCTCGATCGGAGCGTTCATTGACACGCAGGCCGTGGGTTCGCCCCCGGCACCGACCACGCCCCGACCTGACCGGAACGACGGTGCTGCCGGGCCAGGCGCATGCAGGTGAGGCGCGTGCAGGCCAGGCGCATGCAGGTCAGGGACACGCAGGTCAGGGACGGAGCCGGTACTCCGGGCCCGGCTCCCGACTCATCAGATCCTTGACGGCCTCCATCGGGGGAAGACCCTCATAGAGGACCCGTTCGACCTGGCGGGTGATCGGCATGGCGACGCCCAGGTCATCGGCCATGGCGAGCAGGGGGCGGCAGGAGCGCACCCCCTCGGCGACCTGCTGCTGTTCGGCCTCCACCTGCGCGAGCGTGAGGCCACGCCCGAGTTTCTCGCCGAAGGTGCGGTTGCGCGAGAGCGGGGAGCCGCAGGTCGCCACGAGATCCCCCAGTCCCGCCAGTCCCGCGAATGTCATCGGATCGGCACCCAGCGCGACCCCGAGTCGGAGGGTCTCGGCCAGGCCGCGCGTCATCAACGAGGCGAGGCTGTTGGTGCCGAAGCCCATTCCCTCCAGCATGCCGGCAGCCAGTGCGATGACGTTCTTGATCGCTCCGCCCAGCTCGCAGCCGATCACGTCGGTGTTGGTGTAGGGGCGGAAATAGGGCGTCCAGCACGCCGCCTGGACGGCCTCCGCCGTGCTCGTCGAGGTACTGGCGACCACAGTCGCCGCCGGCTGCTCGGCGGCGATCTCGGGCGCCAGATTCGGACCGCTCACCACCGCGATCCGGTCCGGCGACACGCCTGTGACCTGCGTGATGACCTCGCTCATCCGCAACTGGCTGCCCACCTCCACCCCCTTCATCAGGCTGACGTAGACGGCGTCGGGCCCAATCAGGGGCGCCCATCCGGCGAGGACGGAGCGCAGCGCCTGAGACGGTACGGCCAGCACCACGAACTCCGCGCCGGCCAGCGCCTCCCCCGCGTCGGACATCGCGCGCACCCGGTCCGGCAGCTGGATCGCCGGCAGATAGCGCGGATTGACCTGGCGGGTGTTGACCGCCCGGACGATCTCAGGGTCACGGGCGACCAGGTTGACCCGTGCTCCGGCATCCGCGAGGACCTTCGCGAACACACTTCCCCAGGACCCGGCCGTAAGCACCGCGGCCCGTCTCACCTGGTTCCCCAGGAAACGTCCGGCCGAGCGGGGGGAGTGATCGCGACCCCGACGATGGGTACGAGGAAGGCGCCACCGATCGAGGCGTTTTCTACCTTGTGGCGGGAATCGACAATAATTGTGCCCTCCGGATGGATCGCGTGCYTGGTATCGACGCCCGGCCGGCTGGACACCTCGCATCGCGCCGCGTCCGCCGCGTCCTCACTCTGACCGTAGACGCCGATCTGGCGGGTACCACGCAGGATGCGCCGCATGCCGGGGACGCGCCACGGCTCCGGCGTTCAGCCCGCGCACGCAGGACCCGGCGCACCGCGGGGTCGGCATGGCCTATGGTCGCCTTCGTGTGGCTCCCACGAAACGGAGTGTCCTGGACGGTCGTGCTGCCGCTGAAGAACCTCACCCGGGCGAAGACCCGGCTGGACCGCCCCGACCGGAGCCGGCTGGCCCTTGCGATGGCCTTGGACACGGTGATGGCGGTACTTGAGTCCGAGACCGATCTGGTCGGCGCCGTGATGATCGTAACGAACGATCGGACGGCCGACCACGCCCTGTCGACTCTCCTCAATTCCCACTATATTGGCGCAGATCAACCGAATCTTTCCCCGGCTGCGAGGAGTGCTCGGCTCGTCGTGATTCCGGACGAACCCGACCGAGGTCTCAATCCCGCTCTGGTGCACGGCGCCGCGCTGGCCTCGGCCCGCTGGCCCACCCGTGCGGTGGCTGCCCTCTCCGCCGACCTTCCCGCGCTGCGCCCCCCCGAGCTGCATCAGGCGCTGTCCGAGGCGAGCCAGCACCGTCGAGCGGTTCTCGCCGACGCGACCGGAACGGGAACCGTTCTGCTGACCGCGTCGGCCGGCGCCACCCTGCAGCCCGCATTCGGACCACACAGTCACGCCACGCACCGTCGCTCCGGAGCGGTGGATCTGACGGGAACCCTCGGTGGCTCGGTACCGGGACTGCGACGTGACGTCGACACGCTGGCGGATCTGGCGCAGGCCCGGGACCTGGGGGTAGGCCGGGCCACCAGGGCGGCGCTGACCGCCGGGTATCACTCCCCGCTCGTGGCGGAGGACYCCGGCGGATCCGGCGGCGAATCGGGCACCTCGGCGGAGTCAGGGCTGTCCGTACCACCGGGGATCGTAGGCGGAACCCAGCGCCGGATCGTGAGCGACGCGAGCGGACCAGGTCGGGCGAAGAAGTATCCCTGACCCAGCTCGCAACCCAGCTCCTCGAGCTCGGCGATCTGTCCTTCCCGCTCGATGCCCTCGGCCACGACGACGGCACCGAGGGCGTGCGCGAGACTGATCATCGATCGACGCATCGTCGCCACCCGGTGTCCGTCCCTGGGCGGTGGTTCGAGCAGCGTCCGATCGAGCTTCACGACGTCCACCGGCAGTTGATGGAGGGCGGCCAATGTGCTGTGGCCGGCACCGACATCGTCGAGCGCGACCGCCACCCCCAGCGCACGAACCTCGTTCAACACCTCGCGTGCGCCGCGCAGATCGTCAATCCGGCTCGTTTCGGTGATCTCGACCACCAGCCTGCCCGGGTCGAACCGACTGGCCGCCAGCGCCTGGGCGACGCTGTCGAGCAGCGTGGTGTCGGCGATCCTGCTGGCTGAGACGTTCACGTGCAGCCGCAGTGCCGAGGCCGGGTACGCCACGGCGACCTCCGCGCAGGCCTGGGTGAGGACCATGTCGTCGAGGGCGCCGACGATGCCGCCGTCCTCCGCGGCCGCGACAAAGGTGCCCGGTGGCACCGGTCCACGCCCCGGCTCCGTCCATCGGGCGAGGGCCTCCAGGGCGACCGGACTGCGATCGCGCAGCCGCACGATGGGCTGGTAGTGCACGTCGAAGCCGGCCGACCGTCCTCCCCTGCGCAGGGCGGTGGCCAAGGCGTCGGCGAGGTGCGTGCCGGCGCTGGGCGGGCACAGTCCGGGCCGGTAGACCACCAGACGGTTCTTTCCCGTTCGTTTTGCCGTGTGGACGGCCGTGTCGGCCCGCCGGAGCAGCGCCTCGGTGGTCTCCTGGGTCCGGCACGCGACGACCAGCCCCACACTCCCGCGGACCGGCCAGAGGTGACCGGCGGCCTGCGCCGGCTGGCGCAGCGCGGCCAGGACCCGTTCGGCGACGGTCTCGGGCAGTTCCCGCCCACCGTCCAACAGCACGGCGAACTCGTCGGAGCCGAGCCTCGCCACGGTGTCCGACGTGCCTACGCAGTGTCGTAGCCGTTGCCCGACCGCGCGCAGCAGATGATCACCTGCGGCGTGCCCGAGGCTGTCGTTGACGACCCGGAAGTCGTCGAGGTCGCAGTACAGGACGGCCACGTCACGGCCGTCGTGGCGGCTCGCGGCGAGGGCGTCGGTGAGCCGCTGGTGGAACAGGGTGCGGTTGGCCAGCTCGGTCAACGGGTCATGGGATGTCCAGTGCCGCACCTCGTGCTCGGCCTCGCCGACCCGGCTCGCCAACCGCTGACTCACCCGCAGGGTCGTCAGCTGCCGGACGAGGACGGTGAGGACGAGCGTCRCACCCCCGATAATCTCGACCGGATCGAGAATGACTCCGCCGTGGGCCCGCCCCAGCAGAAGCGCCGCGACCACGGCCGCGGCGACATAGGGGACCGCCGGCCACAGCCATCCGAGCAGTTCGCCGTGAACGGGCCACCGGCGAGACCGGCGGCCGTCCTCCCAGCCGTTCTCCCGGCCGTCCCCCCGGCCGGCACGCGATGCCGCAAGGACGATCAACAGGGCACCGGCGACCGAGCAGGAACCCGTCATCGTGGGATCCCTGCCGTCGAGCTGAACGATCCATACGCCGGCGACCGCGAGGCACACCAGTCCGGTTCCGGCGATCGCGACGGCGGGCAGGTCCACCGGTTGCCGGAAGCCTGCCACGTGCAGGAATGCGATGATCAATAGCAGCACGACGATCGGATGCGCAACCGCGAGGAGATGCTCCACCGGCTGCGGCGGGCGGGAGGAGTCCACTTCGTCGATCCCGGCGAGCACCCCGGACCAGGCGAGCAGGAACAGGGAGTTGCCGAGTATGACCTCGTCGAACGCGGTGGCCGGACTGGCGCGCGGGTAGGCGGCGGCCACCCCCTCGCCGCCCGCCCCGGCGACGCGGGTGAGCCGCGAGGAACTCGGCGGCCAGCGGTGGGTGCCCCCGGCGAGGCCGGCCATCCCTGCCGGCGCCAGCACGCCCGCGCGCGGTCGTGATCGACGCGCCCGACCCGCGGGAACAGCCGCGAAGGCGGCGAGTGCGAGGACCGGCATGGCGAGTTGGCCGGCGTCGGTGAGATACCCGGCATCCGTCGCCGTCCGCCCTCCGACCGATGCCCCGTCCCAGCGGTGCAGCATCCATCCGGCCTGTCCAACCGTCCAGGTCGCCAGCGCGAAGGACAGCCACACCAACCAGCGGCCCCGTACTCGACCGAGACGGCGACCGGCCCGGGCACAACTCAGTGTCGCGGTCAGGCCCGCGGCGATCGCGGCGGCGTCGACGAGCATCCCTCGTCCCGCCCTCCTCCCCCTGTGCTGGCCGCCTGGGGCAGTCGGCCGCCTGGGGCAGAGGGATCCGACCGGACCACGGAAACGGCCCGCTACATCACGATAAGGTACAAACGAGCGCGACGGCGCTTCTCGGCACCGTAGCGCGTGATCGCTATATCACAAAGAGTAGGCGAATACTTCGCGTGCCGCGCGGTCTCTGCCAGTGTCCGGATCGGGGTCAGACCGGCGATGCGGGTCCCGCCCGGCCCCCGCTGCCAGAGATGCCACATCGATGCTGCCGAGTCCATCGGGGACTGGCACCATCTACAGGCATGAGCGAGCTGATGGCGACCCGTCCTGAACAGCCTCAGCGCAAGGCCCGCAGTGGCCTGCTCGAGCCCCTGGAGGCGCCGCGTCAGCCGGCGCCGTCCGACCTGCCCGCCGGCCGCTTCATCAACCGGGAGGCGTCCTGGCTCGACTTCAACGCCCGGGTCCTCGCGCTCGCCGAGGACGTGTCCACGCCCCTGCTGGAGCGCGCGAAGTTCCTAGCGATCTTCGCCAGCAACCTGGACGAGTTCTACATGGTCCGGGTCGCGGGGCTGATGCGACGCGAGGCGACGGGACTGGCCGTCCGCTCCGCCGACGGGCTGACCGCCCGGGAACAACTCGATCTCATCAGCACGATGACGGCCGAGGTCACCCGGCGGCATTCGCGATGCTTCACCGACGAGGTGGGGCCGTCGCTGGCCCATGCCGGGATCAGCATCCGGTTCTGGCCCCAGCTGACCGAGACCCAGCGTGATCAGCTGCACCACTACTTCCACGAACAGATCTTCCCGGTGCTCACTCCCCTCGCCGTCGATCCGGCGCACCCCTTCCCCTACATCAGCGGGCTGTCGCTCAATCTGGCCGTCCAGGTCCGTGACCCGGGCGGGGAGGTCGACCGCTTCGCCCGGGTGAAGGTGCCCCAGAACGTTCCTCGGCTGGTCCCCGTAGCGGTGGAGCCTACCGACACGGCCGGTGTCCCGGGGGGTCTGGCCCCCCAGGCGAGCGCATGCTTCGTCCCGCTGGAGGAAGTGATCGCTGCCCATCTCTCCCAGCTGTTCCCGGGCATGGAAGTGATCGACTCCCATCTGTTCCGGGTCACCCGCAACGCCGACCTCGAAGTCGAGGAGGACGAGGCGGAGGATCTGCTCCAGGCTCTGGAGCGCGAGCTCGCCCGGCGCCGGTTCGGTCCCGCCGTCCGCCTGGAAGTGGACGCCGACATCGATGATGATCTGCTCACCCTGCTGATGCGGGAGCTGGAGATCACCGAGCGCGAGGTACATCGGGTCGCCGGCCTGCTCGACCTGTCGACCCTGTGGGCTCTCTACGACCTCGACCGCCCGGAGCTGAAAGATACGCCGCGGGTCCCGATCACACATCGGCGGCTGACGACCGATGACGGCGAGACACCGGACTTCTTCAGCGTGCTCCGGGAGGGCGACATCCTCGTCCACCACCCGTACGACTCGTTCACCACGTCCGTTCAGCGGTTCATCGAGCAGGCGGCGGCCGATCCGCATGTTCTCGCCATCAAGCAGACGCTCTATCGCACGTCCGGGGACTCCCCCATCGTGGATGCCCTCATCGGCGCGGCCGAGGCGGGAAAGCAGGTCGTCGTCCTCGTCGAGATCAAGGCCCGGTTCGACGAGAGCGCCAACATCCGCTGGGCCCGCGAGCTGGAACGGGCCGGCTGCCACGTGGTCTACGGTCTCATCGGCCTGAAGACCCACTGCAAGACCTGCCTCGTGGTACGCCAGGAACGCGGCGGCCTGCGCCGCTACTGCCATGTGGGTACCGGCAACTACAACCCCAAGACCGCTCGGCTCTACGAGGACCTCGGGCTGCTGACCGCCGACCCGGGCGTGGGCGCGGATCTCACCGACCTGTTCAACGTCCTCACCGGCTACAGCCGACAGACGGAGTACCGCTCGCTGTTGGTCGCCCCGCAGCACATGCGGGACGGCATCCTGCAGCGGATCGAAGCCGAGGCCCAGGCTGCCCGGGGGGGCGGGGAGTCCGGGATCCGCATCAAGGTCAACAGCCTTGTCGACGAACAGGTGATCGACGCGCTGTATCACGCCTCCATCGCCGGGGTACCCGTGCACTGCCTGGTCCGCGGGATCTGCGCCCTACGTCCCGGAGTGCCGGGCCTGTCGGAGACGGTCCACGTGCGCTCGATCCTGGGGCGGTTCCTGGAGCACAGCCGGGTCCTCGAGTTCACCTCGTCTGGCGAGTTCTGGATCGGCAGCGCGGACATGATGCACCGCAATCTCGACCGCCGTATCGAGGCACTCGTGCGCGTCCCGCACCCGGACCGGCGAGACACCCTGCGGCAGATGCTCGACCATGCGTTCTCCGACGAGGTGTCCGCCTGGGTGCTGCAGTCCGACGGCCGCTGGGAACGACGCACGACCGGGCCGGACGACGTTCGCCTGTCGGACTACCAGCACGACCTGATGGCCGACGCCATGCGGCGCGGGCACCGGTAAGCCCGGCGCCCGCACCGATGGTCAGTCGTTGCTCGCCGAGACGCTCGACTTGAACTCGGAGCCGGGCCGGAACTTCGGCACGACCGAGGCAGCGACGTGCACGGGCTCACCCGTCGCCGGGTTACGACCTGTGCGGGCGGCCCGTTCCACCCGCTCGAACACGCCGAAGCCGGTGATGGTCACCTTCTCTCCGCTCGCGACGGCCTCCTGAATGGCGTCRAACACCGCGTCGACGGCCTTGGTGGCGTTCGACCGCCCGCCCTCGATCTGCTGGGCGATGCGGTCAACCAACTGGGACTTGTTCACAACAACCTCCGGACGCCCCCCGCGGGCGCGGGGTGGGGAGCAGATCGGGCATCACACTGCGCTGCACCGTAGGCATCTCCACTGTCGAGGGCAATTCCCGTGAGCGTGTCGCGTCACACAAACCCGCACGTCAACGGGTTCGCTCCGGTGGGCGACGGGATGCGTAGGGTCCGGGCGACATAGCCCGTTCGRCAGATTAATTACGTTCAGTAGCGAGAATTGCCTTCTGGTTTGGGCGCAATGTCACCCTTTGGTAGCCGGATGCCCCCGACATCGCTGATGCCACTCCGATGGGTAGCTACCCGGAAGCCGGCCGCGACAGTCGCTTCATCCCCACAGAGATGGGGAACGCCCCCCCGGCGCACCCGCCACCCATCCCACCTTCCTGAATGTGAGATCCGACACGCACCACCGTGAACCCCCGACCGAGAGCGGATCCGACTCCGTCCCCGCGGATGGTGCGGTGCTCGGGAACCGGCGCACCCGGACGCCGGTGGCCGGGTGACAGCCCCGGGCGTTAGGCGGTGGTCGGCGACCAGGCGGGCCGACCGGCCTCGAAAGAGGTGATCATATCTTCGTGGCGAAGGGTCAGCCCGACGTCGTCGAGCCCCTCCATCAACCGCCAGCGGGTGAAGTCGTCGAGGTCGAAGGTGGCCACCAGCCCCGCGCCCCGGACCTCGCGCGCGACGAGATCGACAGTGATCTCGATCGTGGGATCGGCCTCGACCGCGGACGTGAGTGCCTCGACCGTCTCAGCCGACAGCTGCACCGGCAACAGGCCGTTGCCGAGGGCGTTGCCGCGGAAGATGTCCGCGAACCGGGGCGAGAGCACGGCACGGAACCCGTAGTCCTGCAGCGCCCAGACGGCGTGCTCCCGCGAGGAACCGGTGCCGAAGTCCGAGCCGGCCAGCAGGATCGACGCCGCGGCGTACGCTGGTTCGTTCAGCACGAAGCCGTCGTCGGCGCGCCACTGCGCGAACAGGCCGGCGCCAAATCCCGTCCGCTCGATCCGCTTGAGCCACTCACTTGGAATGATCTGATCGGTGTCGACGTCGCTGCGGCGCAGCGGCACCGCGCGCCCGGTGTGAATCGTGAACGCCTCCATCGCGGAAACGCTCCCCTCTCAAAGAAGTCGTGGATGAACGACGGTCGCCGTCGTGCGTGGACCGACGATCCACGCCGGGCGCGCTACAGATCCGCCGGAGCGGTCAGCCGACCGGTCACGGCGGTGGCCGCGGCGACCGCGGGCGAGACGAGATGGGTGCGCCCACCCGGCCCCTGCCGGCCCTCGAAGTTGCGGTTCGACGTCGAGGCACTGCGCTCGCCGGGCCGAAGCGTGTCGGGGTTCATGCCGAGGCACATCGAACAGCCGGCGCTGCGCCACTGCGCTCCCGCCGCTCGGAAGACCTCGTCGAGCCCCTCCGCCTCGGCCTGCGCCTTCACCGCCATGGAGCCGGGAACGATCAGGACCCGGACCCCCTCGCTCACCCGCCGGCCGCGCAGCACGTCGGCGGCGGCGCGCAGGTCACTCAGGCGCCCGTTGGTGCACGATCCGATGAACACCGTGTCGACGGTGACGTCGGACAACGGGGTGCCGGGGGTGAGGCCCATGTAGGTCAGCGCTCGTTCGACCGAGGCCCGCGCGGCCGCGTCCGGGTAGTCGGCGGGCGCGGGAACCAGCGATCCGAGCGGTGCGGCCTGGCCCGGGTTGGTTCCCCAGGTGACGTAGGGCGTGAGGCTCGCGGCATCGATCACGACCTCCCGGTCGAAGACCGCGTCGGAGTCGGAGGCGAGGGTGCGCCAGTAGGCCACCGCTTCCTCCCAGGCAGCACCGGTGGCGACACGCGGCCGCCCGGCGAGATACTCGAACGTGACGTCGTCGGGCGCAATCATCCCGGCGCGCGCGCCGGCCTCGATGGACATGTTGCAGACCGTCATCCGGCCCTCCATCGACAGGGCCCGGATCGCCGCACCGCGGTACTCGATGACGTGGCCGGCACCACCGCCGGTACCGATCCGCGCAATGATCGCCAGGATGAGATCCTTCGCGCTGACCCCGACGGGCAGGTCGCCCGCCACGGTGATCGCCATCGTCTTCGGCCTGCGCTGCGGCAGCGTCTGGGTCGCGAGGACGTGCTCGACCTGGCTGGTGCCGATCCCGAAGGCCAGCGCCCCGAACGCGCCATGGGTGGAGGTGTGGCTGTCACCGCAGACGATCGTCATGCCGGGCTGGGACAGCCCGAGCTGGGGGCCGACGACGTGCACGATGCCCTGGCCCGGGTCGTTCATCGGGTACAGCCGCACGCCGAACTCGGCGCAGTTCTTCCGCAGCGCCTCCACCTGGGCCGCCGAGATCGGATCGGCGATCGGCGCCAGCGTGTCGGTGGTGGGGACGTTGTGATCCTCGGTAGCGAGGGTCAGCTCCGGACGCCGCACGGGCCGCCCGGCCAGCCGCAGGGCCTCGAACGCCTGCGGCGAGGTGACCTCGTGAACCAGGTGCAGATCGATGTACAGCAGATCCGGTTCACCGTCGGYGCGCCGCACCACGTGGGCGTCCCAGACCTTTTCCGCAAGTGTGCGCCCCATGGGCAACCCATTCTCCCCTCTTCTGGCGTGGTGATGAGTTTCCCTCTCCCACAGCTTGTTGTCTCATGATGTGGGATGACAGTATCAATGTGTGAAACAGCTTAGCGGAGTCGGAGTCCTGGACAAAGCAGCCCTCGTGCTGACCGCCGTCGAGGCGGGACCGGCGTCACTGGCTGATCTGGTGGCCCGAACCGGGCTCACCCGCGCGACGGCGCATCGGCTGGCACAGGCTCTCGAGGTCCACCGCCTGCTCGGCCGGACCGCCGACGGCCGCTTCGTCTCCGGGCCGCGGCTCGCCGCGGGGACCCCGACCCCCTTGCCGTGGGACCTGCTGGATCGGGCCGGCCGGGTTCTCGCCGAGCTTCGTGAGGTGACCGGAGAAAGTGCCCAGCTCTATGTGCGGCGCGGGGCCCTGCGCCACTGCGTCGCCGCCTCCGAACGCGCCAGCGGCCTGCGCGACACCGTGCCCGTCGGCGCCGCACTCCCGATGACCGCGGGGTCCGGTGCTCAGGTCCTCCTCGCCTTCGCGGCGCATCCCGAGCCGGAACTGCTCGCCGGAGCCCTGTTCGACGAAGCTGTCCTCCGCCGGGTGCGCGATCGTGGCTGGGCGGAGAGCATCGGGGAACGCGAGAGGGGGTTGGCGTCCGTGTCCGCCCCGGTGCACGATGGCACGGGAACGGTGATCGCGGCAGTGTCCCTGTCGGGACCGGTGGAGCGGCTCACCCGGTCGCCGGGGCGCCGGCACCGCGCGGCGGTCCTCGCCGCGGCGGCCCGGCTCTCGACACCGGCCGTCGGCTGACACACCACTCGTCTATATCCACTCGCCTGCATCCACCCGCCACCAACCGCCGGCCACCGGACGTCGGCCACCAACCGGTGGACCACCGCAACTTTTCCCCGGCCACAAAACACGCGACCGGACCTTTTCGTCGGCCGTTCTTGCCATTCGCCATTTTGAATCCCCCATTCGGACCCCACGCCCGCGACTGCCCGGGCTACATCTGCCGGTGGCGGGCGGCGGCTCCACCGCGCAGGGGTATCCCCCGCCGCGCGGCTTCGCCGCCCTACGTCGTAGCCTGTTCGAGTCGTCCGTCTCGGATGATCGGAACAGTAGGCCGGATGACCCATGCGGGTATTGGCATCTAGTGCAAGCGATACAGCTCGCCCGCGCACTGGTGCGCTCGTCCGGATGACGCTGCGGGCTCCGCCCACGGGCCGCCGCCGCCCGCAGCGGCGCCGTCGTAGGTTCGGCCGCCCCGGGCGGCGCCAAAGAAGGGGACAACGCGCGGTGCGCAAACTGGGTTCGCGGTACGTGCTGCACGAGATACTCGGGCAGGGTACGACCGGCCAGGTCTGGCGGGGCGCCGCCGTCTCGGACGGTGCTCCCGTGGCCATCAAGGTGYTGCGCCCCGAGCTCGCCGACGATCCCGAGATCGTGGAGCGCTTCCTGCGTGAATGGGACCTTCTGATCGACCTCGACAGCCCGGATCTCGTCGCCGTACGCGATCTGGTGAACGAACCCGACGTGCTCGCCATAGTCATGGATCTGGTTGACGGTCCCGACCTGCGGACCCATCTGCGCGAGTTCGGGCCTCGACCGGTGGAGGAGGCGGTCCGGCTCGTCGTCGGCACCCTGTGGGCGCTCGACAGCGTGCACGCCGCCGGCGTCGTCCACCGGGACGTCAAACCCGAGAACATACTCATCGACACTTCCGATCCGGCTCATCCGATCGTGCGCCTGACCGACTTCGGGATCGCCCAGATGATCAATGGTTCGTCCCGGACCAGCGTCACCGGGCCGATCGGGACCCCGCTCTACATGGCTCCCGAGCTGAGCACGGGCGCGCCACCCACCCCGGCAGCGGACGTGTACTCGGCGGGAGTCGTGCTGTACGAGCTTCTCGCGGGTTCGCCGCCGTTCGACTCCCCCAACCC
This sequence comes from Frankia sp. KB5, assembly GCF_002099325.1. Lineage (NCBI taxonomy): Bacteria > Bacillati > Actinomycetota > Actinomycetes > Frankiales > Frankiaceae > Frankia > Frankia sp. KB5. The sequence goes on from NZ_MRUJ01000022.1 coordinate 39,449, forward strand.
GGCCGAGCTCCTGCRGGCGCACCGCGAAAAACAGCCCCAGCCCATCCAGGGTGTGCCGGCGCCGGTGTGGGGTGTGCTGGCCGGAATGCTCGCCAAGTCCCCGAGGGGGCGGCCCGTGAGCGCCGCCGACGCGGCCGAGGACCTGGTCGAGGCGCTCGAGGCCAGCCGTTGGGGGGGCGGCTACGCGTCCAGGCCAGGCAGCCATGCCGAGCATGACAACCGAATCCAGCTCTCCGCACTCGCCGGCGCGTCCGCGGCCCGAAGCGCGGATCATTCCCCCGCCACGGGAACGCAGCGCGTGGTGCGCTCCGCCGCCGTGGCCGCGGCGGGGGGCGCGGGATGCGTGGTCGGGGCGGGCGGCGCGGTCGGCGCAGCCGCCTGGTCCGACCTGGAGCACACGCAGATCGCGGGCAGTCCGCTGACCACCACCACGCAGGCCGGTGGCACGCAGGCCGGTGGACGGGAGGGCGGCGTCGAGCGCACCCGGATGGCCCCGGCCACCGGCGGCCGGGGAGGGTGGGACGGTGACGCCCCGACCGGCATGCAGCCGGCGCTGCGGGTCCCGGCCCGCTCCGACGCCCCGGCCGCGGACACGAACACAGTCATGTCGGCGATCCCGGCGAACCACCAACCCGGCCCCCCGATCGGTGGGGCCGCGGCCGCCTCGCGGGCGGCTGCCGACCGGCGGCGGCGTAGCCGGATCGCGGCGGGTGCGGGCCTTGTCGTCGCCCTCGTCGCCGGTGCCGGCGGCTGGGCGCTCGCCTCCAGCGGGGGCACCGGCGCGGAACTGAGCGCGGACGGTCCCGGCGGGGTGTCCGCTGCGGCGGCCTCGGGCGGTTCCGGCTTCGGAACCAGCGGAGCCGCTCCGGGCGTGGCCGTTGGGGTCAACCCGACGAGCCTCTCCGGGGGCGGGGCGACCCCGCGGCCCAGCGCGAAGGGATCTCCCTCTCCCGGCGCCGGCACGGCGCCTGCGGCCAGCCCCACGGGGGCCACGCCGACGAACAGCCCGACGGCGCGGAGCAGCCCGTCCCCGTCACCCACCGACGACGGCACGGCGACCGTTCCCAACACCGAGGGCAGCTCGTTCACCACGGCGGAGAACACCCTGAAATCGGCGGGCTTCACGAACCTCAGTAAGGCCTTCGGGTGCTACGGCGCCGGTGCGGTCGACACCGTCGCGCACCAGTCCCCGAAGTCGGGGAAGATTGCCAAAACAGCCACGATTAACCTGCAGGTTGAGGATTGCGCGCAGGTACCCGGCGTCATCGGAATGACCGAGTCGGACGCCAAGTGGCAGCTCACCCTCGCCGGTTTCACCTCCACCGCGGTCAACGGGTCATGCAGCAACAGCGAGACCAGCAAGGTGTCGGCGTACTCCCCCACCGGACAGCGTCCACGCCATTCCACGACGGTGACGTTGACCCTGGCCTRCACCAAGCCCCCAGCGTCCGCCCCGGCCCCGACCCCCACATCGACATCGACATCGACGGCCAGGACCTGAACGCCTGACCATCGGGCCGCCGGCGGGGCAGGTCCCGGCGCCTTCCCGGCACGGGGATCAGCCCGGCACGGGGATCAGCCCGGCGCGGGGATCAGCCCGGCGCGGGGATCAGCCCGGCGCGGGGAACGGTCTTCCCGCCCCGCTCAGCCGAAACGGTCCATGGGCAACGAGCGGATGTCGTCCCGGGAACCAGCGAGTGGCCCGCCGGTAAGCCGTGGCTTACCCGGCTCCTCGTCAACCCGGATACTGCGCGGCAGGGGCATCGGAACCGGCAGTTCCGCCTCAGGCTCCGGCGCGAGCGCCGCCAGGCTGGTCGCCGCCCACAGGTCCACCTCGACGATGATCTCGCCGTTCTCCGAGGACATCCGCAGCCGTCCCCCGTGTACCTCGACGAGGCGTCGCACGACATAGAGCCCCATGCCGGCCCCGTCCGTGGGGCGGGTCGCCGTGCTGTCCCGCTGGGTGAACGGTTCGAAGAGCTGGCGGATGGTGTCGGGGTCGAGATCGGGCCCGGGATTGCGGACGCGCAGGACGACCTCGTCGCCCACCCGGCCGGCGATGAGCCGTACCGGCGCTCCCGGCCAGGAGTGCACCAGCGCGTTGTCGACGAGGTTCGCGACCACCTGGATGAGGGCCTGCCGGGCCATCCGCACCGGCAGCTCTGGCGGAAGATCCACCGTCACGCTGCTTGGCGACCCGGCGTACGAGAGCGTGGCGAGCACGTGCCGGACGACCTCCGGCAGATCGGCGATGGTGGTCTCGTCCGTGCCGGTGGCCGTGGCGGCCGTGAGCATGTTCTCCAGCAGGCGGGAGAGGCGATCGGAGTAGTTCACCGCCGCATCGAGCAGATCGTCGAGCTGGGTGTCCGAGAGCCGGTCGCGACGGCGCTTGATGGTCAGCAGGTTTCCGCGGATACCGGTCAGTGGCGTGCGGAACTCGTGCGACACCGTCGCAACCAGGTCGCTGCGGATCCTGTCGGTCTCCTCCAACCGGGCCATCAGGCTCTGCTGACCCTCGTAGAGCTGCTGCCGGTAGTGCTCCACCCGGCGGCGGGACTGCTCGTTGTAGTGCCAGAAGACCATCTGTGCGCAGGCAAGGGCGAAGATGAAGCCGGCGTGCAGGCCGGCCACCAGCCAGGCGTTGTCCAGCAACTCCCCGTCGGCCGAGATGATGTTGCCGATCGCCAGATTGGCGACGAACACGAAGGCGATCGCCAGCAGGTAGACGGTCCACTCCTCGTAGAGCGCGATCAATGCGACGACCACGAAGAAGTGAAAGTACATCGGGGTGAGGCCGCCCGAGAGATGGACGAGGACGACCGAACAGCACAACAGCCCGAGGCTGGCGGCCAGGGCACGGACCCGACGGCGGCCGGGCACCACCGCGGAGGCGAACAGCAGCGCCGGCAGACTGGCCGCCAGAAAGCCGTGCACGAGGCTCAGGTCGCGCCAGATCGCGTAACAGACGATGACCGGCGGGTGCATCGCCAGCACCAGGCACATCAACGTGTGACGGGCTGTCCAGTCCTCGATGGGCAGACCGCGGCCCTGGGGAAGCAGCGAGGTGATGCGCCGGGCAACTCCCGGCAGGACGTCCACCTGCTCCGGTGCCGATCCCGGCGGACGCAGCCGACCAGCATGGCGGGCGGCGCGCCCCACATGCGCACTACCATGCCGACGCCGTGCGCGTTCGGGTGTCGATGGACTGACGGTGGACATCCGCGCAAGTTTGTACCGATCCGGTGCTGGAGCACCATGGTTGTCAAGGGTGGTGTCGCATGGCGACAGTGCCCAGGTTTGACTAGGCCATCTGCACCACCTGGTACCGGGCTCAACGGAGCATGGCGCGGACCTCGCTCTCCCCGCCAGGCTGTGGTCCGCGGGGTGGCCCCGAGACGGCCCCCCATGGAGGAGGACACCGTGCCCTCAGTGGCCCTGACAGCCTCGACCGCTTCCGCGATCGCCCCGTCGACCGCGGGTCGGATCGGCCCGCCGCAGCCGGGTGCCACCGACGATCCCGCGCTGACCGCCGTCATGGCCCGAGYCGCGCGCCCCCAGCTGCGCCTGGTGGCCTCGACCCCGGACACCGAGATCGAAGTGGTCCACGGCCGCGGAGGCCCGGCGTCCTGCGGCTGCCGCGCGTGCACGATGGCCCGCCACCCCGCGGCCATGCTGCGGTTCGAGGTTGTGCGGTAGGCCCGGATCGCGCCCGACATGACGATGGCCCCCGGAGAGGAATCCGGGGGCCATCGATGGTCTTGGTGCGAGGGCGCATCTCTCACCCTCTGCGAAGAATCAAAGATAAAATCACTGTGTAGCCCCGACCGGATTCGAACCGGCGCTACCGCCTTGAGAGGGCGGCGTCCTGGGCCGCTAGACGACGGGGCCAAGACTCTGGTTCTTACTTACGCGCTTACGCGCGTATCACACCATACAGCCGTGTCACACTATACAGCATAGCGGCCAGTTTCAACCGAGCGGTAGATCTGGTGCAGCTGGGGTACCAGGACTCGAACCTAGACTAACGGAGCCAGAATCCGTTGGGCTGCCAATTACCCCATACCCCATGGGCCCTGTCCGGGCGCTGCCTACTGTACCTCATGCAGAGGGCACATCAGCGCGCCGGGGTGCCGATGTACGCCGGTCATCCCCGTCACGTCCCGTGGCTGGGGCATCGGGAACGACCGRCAGCCACCCGATCCACGGCCACCCGGCGGAGGATCGCACCGCGGGCGCTAGCGAGCCGTCACCGGGTTAGTGAGCGTCCCGATGCCCTCGACTGTCACCGCCACCGTCTGCCCCGGTGACATCGGCCCCACGCCCGCGGGCGTTCCGGTCAGCAGCACGTCGCCGGGTAGCAGCGTCATGGCCGACGACAGGTAGGCGATCAACGAGGGGACGTCGCGCAGCAGCAGGCCGGTTCGGGAGCTCTGGCGCAGTTCGCCGTCCAGGGTGGTGCGGATGGGCAGATCCGCCGGGTCGAGATCCGTCTCGATCCAGGGACCGAGGGGGCAGAAGGCGTCATGGCCCTTGGCCCGGGTCCACTGGCCGTCYGCCTTCTGCTGATCGCGAGCGGTCACGTCATTGGCGCAGGTGTAGCCGAGCACCACCTCGAAGGCCCGTTCCACCGGGACGTCACGGCACAGCCGGCCGATGACGATCGCCAGCTCGCCCTCGAAGTCGACCCGCTCGCTGTCCGACGGAAGGATGATCGGATCGCCCGGGCCGGCGACACTGGTGGAGGGCTTGAGGAAGAGGATCGGACGCTGCGGCGGGGTGTCACCGCCCATCTCCTGGACATGGTCGGCATAGTTCTTGCCCACGCAGAGCACCTTGCTCGGCAGCACGGGAGCGAGCAGCCGCACGTCGCCGAGCCCCCGGCGGACGCCGGTGAAGGAGAACGGACCGAACGGATGCGGGGTGATGCCGCGGATCACGGCCGTACCCGCCTCGATCGACCCCTCCACGACCCCGAACCCAGGCTCCGAACCATCGGTAAACCTCGCGATACGCACCCCCAAACCGTACCGAGCCCGCGGAAGGCGCTGACACGACCGGCCGGTGGGCGGCCCCGCCACGCCGCGGGTATGACTTGTATGACCGACATGACCACGGCCGGGGCCTGATCAGGTTCGCCAGAACGGTGACGAGTGACCGAGAATCAGGCCAGAATCCGCGCCTGGTCCACCGCCTGGTCCACCGCCTGGTCCACCAGCGGATGGCGGCCACCCGGTCCCGCTGTCCTGTACTGACCAGAGCCGACGCGGACGGCCGACATCACCGCGGAGCTACCCGGCAAGCTACCCGGCAGAGGACCGGCAGARGAAAGGAAAGGAAGACGGTGAGCGAGACCGACACCACCCCCGTCTACGACGTCGGCGCACCCGAGCCGAAGCCGATCGACGAGGAGCTGAGCGTCAAACTGGGCCACCTGGCCGAAGACGCGATCCTGCGGGGTAAACCCAACGGCGACGAGCGGTGCGACAACTGCCTGTACTACCTGGACACCGACAAGGACATCGCCTACTGCTGGCACCCGAAGCTGCGCGTTCTGGTCGGCGGCGACTGGTGGTGCCAGTGGTGGGAGGAGATCCCGCAGGACTGACCGCACGTAGCCGGCGGACCGGCCCGCGGCGGCGGGCTGCTCCGCGGGCGATACGCCGGGCCCCACCCCCGGGCGCGGCCCGCCCGGGGGTGGGGCCCGGCGTCAGGGCGCGACCGGGTCCGGGCTCTCCCCCTGCCGCCGCAGTCCGTAGTCGACAGCGTCCTCCAGGGCCGCCCAGGAGGCTGCGATGATGTTCTCGTCCACGCCGATCGTGTCCCAGCGCTCGCGGCCGTCGCTGGTTCCCAGCAGGACCCGGGTCACCGCGCCGGTCCCCTGCTTGCCGTCGAGGATCCGAACCTTGTAGTCCACCAGGTCCAGATCGGCCAACCCCGGATACGCCTTCTCCAGCGCGTTGCGCAGTGCCGTGTCGAGAGCGTTGACCGGTCCGTTCCCCTCCGCCGTCGCGACGTGGCGTTCGCCGTGCGAGGTGAGCTTCACCGTCGCCTCGCTGGCCACCTCGCCGCCCGGACGCTGCTCGACGATGACGCGCCAGGATTCGAGGGTGTAGAACCGCTGCCGGCCGGTCACCTCGTCGCGCAGCAGGAGTTCGAAGGAGGCCTCCGCGGCCTCGTAGACGTATCCGGCTGCCTCCCGCTCCTTGACCAGGTCCACCACCCGTCCGAGCGCCTCACGCTGGTTCGACAGGTCGAGGCCGAGCTCACGGCCCTTCAGTTCGATGGTCGCCCGACCGGCGAGTTCCGAGACCAGCATCCTCATGTCACTGCCCACGACCGCCGGGTCGATGTGCTGGTACAGGTCCGGATCGACCTTGACGGCACTGGCGTGCAGGCCGGCCTTGTGCGCGAAGGCGCTGGCCCCGACGTACGGCCGGTGCGGGTCGGGCACGGAGTTGGTGACCTCGTCGATCGCGTGAGAGACCCGGACGAGCTCACGCAGCCGCCCGGGCGGCAGCACGGCCCGGTCCAACTTGGTCTCCAGGCCCGCGATGACGCTCAGCAGGTTGGCGTTCCCGCACCGCTCGCCGTAGCCGTTTGCGGTGCCCTGCACGTGGGTGACGCCGGCCTCCACCGCCACCAGGGTGTTCGCGACCGCGCAGTCGGCGTCGTCGTGGCAGTGGATACCGAGCCGGGCGCCGGTTGCGGCGAGGACATCGGCGACGACCGCGCCGATCCGCGTCGGGAGCATGCCGCCGTTCGTGTCGCACAGCACGACGACCTCGGCACCGGCCTCGGCCGCAACGGAGACGACCTCAAGAGCGTAGTCGGGATACACCCGATGGCCGTCGAAGAAGTGCTCGGCGTCAACGAACACCCGCTTTCCCTCCGCGCGCAGATGCGCGACGGTGTCCCGGATCATCGCGAGGTTCTCGGCCGGGGTGGTGCGCAGGGCACGTTCGACATGGCGCAGATCCGACTTGGCGACCAGGCAGACCACCGAGGTCCCCGCGTCCCGAAGCGCCGCCACCTGGGGGTCGTCCGCGGCGGCGCGGCCCGCCCGCCGGGTGGCCCCGAAGGCGGTCAGCACGGCGGTCGTCAGGTTCAGTTCGCCGCGCGCCCGGGTGAAGAACTCCGCGTCCTTCGGGTTCGATCCCGGCCAGCCGCCCTCGATGAAACCGACGCCGAGATCGTCCAGGTGACGGGCCACCGCGAGTTTGTCGCCGACCGAGAGCGACAGCCCCTCCTGCTGGGTACCGTCCCGCAATGTCGTGTCATAGACGTGCAGGGAATCGGGATCGTATGGCCGCACGGGGCGCCCCTCCGCAAGGATCTTGGGTCGTTCCGCCCCGGCCAAGCCGAGCGGTCCGGACAACCTCCGGCACGCCGAACCGAGCAGAGTTCGGGAACCTGGGGCCGCCACGCGCCCGGTCCCAGGGGTCAGCGACCGAAGCGCGCGACGGAGACGGGTTCGCCGCCGGGTGACAAGCCTACGATGTAACAGGCCCGACATGTGACGGGTGTGGCGTGCGCCATAGCGGAGGATCTCAGTCCCCCGCGAACCGACGTAGCCGGTCGACCTGCAGGATCGTGATGGTCTGACCTTCCGAGAGGATCCAGGTCCTCCGCTCGAACTCGCGCAACGCCTGGTTCACCGACTGGCGGGAACCGCCGAGCAGCGAGGCGATCTCGGTCTGTGTGAGGCCGAGTTCGATCACTGGACGCCCTGCCTCCCGCATCCRCAGCAGGAGCAACTTGGCCACRCGTCGCGGCAGATCGAGGAAGACGAGGTCGGCATTCGCTCCGGTGAGGCGTCGCACGTGCGCCACCAGTGCTCGGATGAGCTGCTCGGCGACGGYCGGTCGTTCCCGCACGAGTTCCCACACCGCGGTGCGGTCGAGAACCAGCGCGGTACTCGGTTCGAGCGCCTCGACGCCGGCGGACCGGGTCCCCCCTTCGACGATGTTGAGTTCTCCCAGGGTTTCCCGTGGCCCGACAATGTTCAAAACGTGATCACGGCCGTCATCGGCCTTCGTGAGCACCTTCAACCGTCCGGAGGCGACCACCAGAAGGGTGTCAGCGGGTTCGCCTTCCGTGAAGACAACCTGTCCACGCCGGAAACGTCGCGTGACGGCTCGTGTGGCGAGCCGCAACAGGTCCTCCTCCTGCAGTTCCTTCAGCAGCGTGGTCGCTCGGAGCAGGGCGACCGCCTCGTTGTCGTGCATGCGGTGACCGTAGCGCCGTCCGCCTGCCTCATGTTCCCCAACTACCCCGGACGACGGGATCGGATGCGGCGGCAGACCGCAAGCATTCCCGGCGTACGACACAGTCGACATCATACCGTAACATGATGACTACTCCAGCAACGTACCACGTCGCGCATGGAGAGGATTCCGGCTACGCCACCACCCGAGGTAACGATAAGGTGCCGAAAACCACCTCGCAGCATCGCGGCAGCCGCCTCGTCCAAGGACCACTCCGGATCCGCGAAGACGACATCGCGGGTGAGATGGTCACCCGCGATCTCGACATCCGGATCCTGAGCCGCGGCGATCGACCGCAGAACGTCCCGTTCGGTCAGGATCCCGTAGCCCTCGCTGTCCGCATCGTGGACGACCGCGGCACCGACCTTGCGCGCCGCCATCAGCCTCGCCGCCTGGCGAAGCGTGTGCCCCGGGCCGATCATGAGAACAAGGGAACTCATACCCTCCGAAACCCGCACGACGCCCTCCCGACGCTTGTGCATTCGTGAAAACTGCTACTCGCGACGGTAGGCCCTGCCTGCCGTGTTGACCAGAGCACACGATGCTTCGGCATGGGCATTATGTGAGCCCGGCCACGCGGGGCCGGGCTCACGGCCCTGGCCGGGACGCGGGGCAACGTGGAACGCCCGCGACGACGCCGGCCACGGCGTTATTGCTGGACGAACTCGTTCCACTCCTGGTATCGGTCCAGTTCCCCTCGGGTCGCGCGGTGGAAGATCTCCAGCAGCTCCCGGGTGACGGGGCCCGGCTTCCCGCTCCCGACCTGCCGGTCGTCCACCTCGACGATCGGCACGATCTCGGCCGCCGTGCCGGTGAAGAACGCCTCGTCAGCCAGATAGAGGTCGGTGCGCACGATGTGCTGCTCGATCACCTCGTACCCCTGGTCGGCGGCGATCCTCATGATCGAGGCGCGGGTGATGCCACCGAGCGGACCGTCCGTGAGGAGCGGAGTGATGACCTTGCGTCCGGAGACGATGAAGACGTTTTCCCCGGTGCCGTCGGCGATGTGGCCGTTGGGGCTGGTCAGAATTGCCTCGTCGTAACCGGCCTTGACCGCCGCGACCTTCGCCAGGGACGAGTTGAGGTACTGCCCGGACGCCTTGGCCGCCGGCGGCGTGATGTTCGGGTCGTTCCGCTTCCAGGAGGAGATCATCGCGCGGACGCCGTTCTCCTCCGCCTCCTCGCCAAGGTAGGCACCCCACGGCCACACCGCGATCATGACCTCGACAGGAGAGGGCAACGGATTGAGCCCCATCTCACCGTAACCGAGGTGGATCAGCGGCCGGATGTAGCAGGAGGCGATGTCGTTCACCGCGATGGTCTCCTTCGTCGCCGCGACGACCTGCTCCGGCGTGAAGGACGGCTCCATCACATAAATCTTGGCACTGCGGTAGAGACGGGCGATGTGGTCCGTCAGCCGGAACACGGCGGGCCCCTGGGCCGTCTCGTAGCAGCGGATGCCTTCGAACACACCCCACCCGTAGTGCAGGGTCGGGTTGAGCACGTGGATGCGGGCGTCGTCCCAGTCGACGAACTCTCCACTCATCCAGATCTTCGAGGTTGGGGTGATAGGCACGGCGACTCCAGGCCAAAGTGCGACGAAGCGAACAGGAGATGACGAATCCGCCGATCTTCGCCGTGGTGGGGCCCTGTCGGCTGCCGTCTTACCGGATCTACGGCTCCCGTAGAGAATAACCACGACGCACCTGGACCGGAAGGGCCCCGCGGCGATCAACCATCCGGCCTCCACCGGCGGCGTGGCGGGGTGACGAGAAGACCGGCGTGGCGGGGTGACGAGAAGACCGGCGTGACGAGAACTCAGYCCGCAGCCCGCGCGGCAAGGTCCTCGCCACGTTCCCGGGTCGACGGCTGGGCCGCTCCCGCGGCGGCACGATCCGCCAGGGAGGAGGCGACGGCGGCCTCGACCTTCGCCGCCTCCTCGGCGTGGCCGAGATGATCGAGTAGCATCGCCACCGAGGCGACGGTGGCCGTCGGGTCGGCGAGTTGCCTGCCGGCGATATCCGGGGCGCTGCCGTGCACGGGCTCGAACATGCTCGGGTGGACACCGGAGGGATCGAGGTTGCCACTGGCGGCCAGGCCGATCCCGCCGGTGATGGCCGCGCCGATGTCGGTGAGGATGTCACCGAACATGTTGTCCGTCACGACGACGTCGAACCGACCCGGATCGGTCACGAAGAACATCGAGGCCGCGTCCACGTGCTGGTAGTCGACGCGCACGTCGGGGAACTCGGGCGCCACCTCGGCCACGGTGCGCGACCACAGGTCGCCGGCCTTGGTCAGCACGTTGTTCTTGTGCACGAGAGTCAGGTGGCGACGCTCGCGTCGATCGGCCCGCCGGAACGCGTCGCGCACGACGCGCTCGACGCCGTACCGGGTGTTGAGGCTCTCCTCGGTCGCCACCTCATGGGGCGTCCCCTTCCGGAGCACACCCCCCGCGCCCGCGTACGGCCCCTCCGTGCCCTCCCGCACCACGATCATGTCGATGGCCGGATCTCCGGCCAGCGGCGAGCGGACTCCCGGATAGAGCCGCACCGGCCGGAGATTGACGTGATGGTCGAACTCGAACCGCAGCCGCAGCAGCAGGCCACGCTCGAGGACACCGCTGGGCACGCCGGGATCACCGACCGCCCCGAGCAGGATCGCGTCGTGACCGCGCAGTTCCTCCAGCACCGAGTCGGGCAGCGTCTCCCCGGTCTCGTGCCAGCGCCGGGCACCCAGGTCGTATTCGGTCGTGTCGACCTTGGGATGTACCGCGCGCAGCACCCGCAACCCCTCCGCCACCACCTCGGGGCCGATCCCGTCACCGCCAATCACCGCAAGCCTCATAGGCCGACTGTAGCGGCCGACCGCGGCCCCGCAGCGGTCCCACCCGGCCTGGCCCACCCGACCGGCGCCGATCCGGCACGGGGCCGGTCGGGGCCGCACGGGGCYGCTCACGACGGGCCGCCGCCCCGACGGCCGTCATCGTGCTCCCGAACGGCCGCGAACCACCCCCGAATGGCTGCTAACAGTAGCCATTCCATTACCTCAGTCCAACCTCAGCGCCGGAACGGCGCCTCACACCTCCGCATTCGATCACCTTGAGTAATCGTAGTGCACCACCTCGCCAAATAAAGTTCACCCTCGTTGTCGCTGGATTGATTTCCATCGGCCGACTCGGACTACTCGCACGCCTCGCGTCGGCACCCGAAAATCCTGGCGAGCAATGACCGTTTTGGCAACGGATCAACGAWGAACGACGCCTCCGGCGCCCAGAAATCGCCGATCTTGCGTCGGGGACACGGGAAGGACGATGAACGGCAATCTGACCGCTACCCGCCGGTCACACAAAAGAGCGCAGAATTCACAACTCCGGACGGTACTCGCACCCGGCATCGCGGCCGGATGGTAAGAAACTCACTTACAGGACAGGTGCGACGTGCTTCGATGCGAGGGGGTGCACGGCGCATGATTACTCGGCAGCGGACTCCCGCGGGACCTCCGTCCAGCGACCGCCCCGATGTCGGCGACGCGGCTGTTTCGTCCGGTGGCGTGGCCGAGGGCAGGACGCTGCCCGCGGCCGATGGGGCGGGTCCCCTCGGCCGGTTGAAGAACGGCGACGGCGGTGGGACGCGTGGCGACGACCGGCCCGACCTGCGCCGAATTCTCGCCGACCCCGACGAACCCATGCTGTTCTTCCAGCCGATCGTGGATCTGCAACGGGGGGTCATCGCGGGGTATGAGGCGCTCGCCCGCTTCCACAGCCACCCGGCCCACCCGCCCGACCTCGTCTTCGCCGAGGCGGACCGGCTCGGGCTCGCGGCCCAGTTGGAGGCCCGTGTCCTCGCCGCCGCGCTGGAGGCGCGTGACCGGCTTCCCGACCGCTGCTTCCTCGCGGTCAACGTCCTGCCCCATCTGCTCACCGCACCAGAAGTCACGGCAATCTGGCAGCGCGCGGACCTGCGGCGCCTGGTCCTAGAACTCAACGAGGCAGTCGACCTCGACGCCACCACCGGCCTGACGACCACCGCGGGCGCACTGCGCAACCTCGGTGCGTTCGTGGCGATGGACGACGTCGGCTCGGGCTATGCCGGGTTGCGGCAGCTGGCGCGGATCCRCCCCGACTTCGTCAAGCTGGACCGCTCGCTCGTAGTCAACGTGGACGACGACCAGGTCAAGATCGCCCTCACCGAGCTGGTCGGCACCTTCGCCAGCCGGCTCAACGCCTGGGTCATCGCGGAGGGGGTCGAGCGGTTCGACGAGCTCGGAATGCTGGTCGCGCTGGGGGTTCCGCTCGGCCAGGGATTCCTGCTCGGGCGTCCCTCCCGGGCCTGGCAGCAGCTCGACCCAACCGTGGCTAGGCGTATCCGCCAGTTCTCGGAACGCAGCAACCACGCCGCGAGCATCGAGAGCCTGATGGAACAGGTCACGATCAGCATAGGTGACTCCGGTCGGTGCGCCATGTCCGCGGACTGTCCGTCCTGTCCCATGAGCGCCGCCCGGAACCGGGACGGTCTCGCGGCCGGCGATGATCCGGCCGGACCGGACGGTGACCGGACGCCTCGAGCGACCGTCATCGTCTCCAACCGATGCCGACCGGTCRCCCTGCATCTGTCCGGCGGCCCGGGCGGCGGCACGGAACCGCGCCGTGTTCCCACGACGCTCTTCGCGCGGCCCGAGGAGCCGGTGACCGAGGTCGCGCGTCGCGCCATGACGCGGGCCCGGGCCAGCCGATTCGATCCCGTGATAATCGTGACCGAGATGGGGCGCCCACTCGGCCTGGTACGGATGGAGCGTCTGATGCTACGGCTCGCGGAAATGTCCACATGAGGCGAAACCGCTATTGGACCGCGCAGGCGCTCATGTCGCCGAGCCCAGCGGCCAGGAGCCATTCCGCGTCGGCAGAGATCATCGTCCGGCACCCGAGCATGAAGCAATTCTACTGTGGTGCGATCATGCACGACTGCGAGACGCGCATGATCGCCCCCACCGAAGACGATCTTCTCCGTTCCGTCGACACCCACGCGAGAGTTGATCATGGTATGACGGATATCCCGGAGTCGATGCTGGACGAGGTCCGCCAGAATATCCACGACGTGGAACCGGCGGACCACCACGACTAACCAGCGCCACCACCACGACCAGCCCGCGCGGGCACCGAACGGTCCCGGGCAGCCCGGTTCACGGCACTCACCACGGCCCGCAGGGACGCCGTCACGATGTTGGCGTCGATCCCGACTCCCCAGAAGATCCGGTCGTCGACGGCCACCTCGAGGTACGCGGCCGCTCGCGCATCCGCTCCCGAGCCCAGGGCGTGCTCGTTGTAGTCCAGAATCCGCACGGTCAGATCGCGGCTGGCGAGYGCCGTGACGAATGCGTCAATGGGGCCGTTGCCGGTTCCCGTGATCACCGTGTCGGCCCCCTGGAAACGGACCGAGACGGAGACCTCGTCCCGATCGCCCGACGCCGCCGTCGTCCGGGAGCCCAGCAGTTCGAGCGGGCCGGACCCCTCCGCGCCGTCCAGGAAGTACTCGCTGCGGAAAATCGTCCAGAGTTCCTCGGCCGTCACCTCGCCGCCCGCGGAGTCGGTGTGGCGCTGTACGACACCGGAGAACTCGATCTGCAGCCGGCGCGGCAGGTCCAGGGAGTGCTCGGACTTCAGCAGGTATGCCACCCCTCCCTTGCCGGACTGACTGTTCACCCGGATCACCGCCTCGTAGGAGCGGCCGACGTCCTTCGGGTCGATCGGCAGGTAGGGCACCTCCCAGCGGGTCTGGCCGGTGCGCTCCATGGCCTCGAAACCCTTCTTGATGGCGTCCTGATGGGAGCCGGAGAAGGCGGTGTAGACGAGGTCGCCRCCGTAGGGATGACGGGGATGGACGGGCAGTTGGTTGCAGTACTCCACCGCGCGTCGGATCCCGTCGATGTCCGAGAAATCGATCATCGGGTCGATCCCCTGCGAGAACAGGTTCATCCCCAGCGTGACCAGGCAGACGTTTCCGGTCCGTTCCCCATTGCCGAACAGGCAGCCCTCGACCCGGTCGGCGCCGGCCAGCACACCCAGTTCCGCCGCGGCGACCGCGCAGCCCCGGTCGTTGTGCGGGTGCAGGGACAGCACGACGGCATCCCGGCGGGTCAGGTTCCGCCCGACCCATTCGATCTGGTCGGCGTAGACGTTCGGGGTCGACATCTCGACCGTCGCCGGCAGGTTCAGCACGACCGGACGCTGCGGGGTCGGCGCCCACACGTCCATGACTGCCTCGCACACCTCCACCGCGTAGTCGAGTTCGGTGCCGGTGAACGACTCCGGGCTGTACTGCCAGCGCACATCGGTGCCGTCCAGTAGTTTCTCGGCGTACTGGGCACACCACCGAGCGCCCTGCACCGCGATCTCGGTCACCCCCGCCCGATCAAGACCGAACACCACCCGCCGCTGCAACGTGGATGTCGAGTTGTACAGGTGGATCAGCGCCCGGTCCGCGCCGACCAGCGACGCGGCCGTGCGCTCGATCAGGTCCTCCCGCGCCTGCGTCAGGACCTGGATGACGACGTCGTCCGGGATGCGATCTGATTCGATCAGCTGCCGGATGAAGTCGAAGTCGGTCTGGCTGGCCGCCGGGAACCCGACCTCGATCTCCTTGTACCCCATCGCCACCAGCAGCTCGAACATCTGCATCTTGCGGGCGGGGGTCATCGGGTCGATCAGTGCCTGGTTACCGTCGCGCAGATCGACACTGCACCATTGCGGGGCGCGAGTGATCGTCCGCTCGGGCCAGGCCCGGTCGGGAAGTGAGACGGGGACGAACGGACGGTACTTCTCGACCGGCATGCCGGACGGCTGCTGCGTGGTCATTCCTGCTCCTGCTTCCTCGAAGGAGTCCCCCGCGACCGTGATCACACGGTTCGCGACGTGGGTGACTGGATGCCGGAGGATCCGCGGAGAATCAGCAGAGGAGCGTCAGGTCGCACCTGGACGCTGGACCGCCGGATGGCGAGGATCCCGACGCTGACACACGAAAACACCGCGACGGGGAAGCCAGCTCAGGTATCAGGCCCCGCCGCGGCGGCTAAGGAGAAGCAGCGCACGCATCGCGCACCAACATTACCGGATGTTCGGCCGACCGCGAGGAAACTCCGGTGCCGCGACGGCGCCGGGGACACGGAACTGACCGCTGCGGGGCCGCAGGTCGTCGGTGCGCACGGTGCACACGGCCGCGTGCGCACCGAGCTGCCAGCTGGGTTCGGACGGGTAGATCGTGCCAACGGTGCGGTGCGGAGTGCTGTCGACGGTTCCGGGGAACTCGCGCAGTGCTCCGGCACAGCGCTCGTCCGTCACCTCGGCGACCACCGACGCGCCAGGCCAGCGATGGAAGAGCACCGCCAGGTCGACCATCCGGGTGACCTCGTCGATATGGGGCTCCCGGCAGCTCACCCGGACGGGCACCACCGGATCGACCGAGGCGGGCGAGCCCGCCGGATACGGGGTCCAGTTCAGGCAGTCACCCGGCCGCAGGGCCGCGAGCAGGTCCGGCCTGATCCCAAAGCCGGCGGGGGGACCGGTCAGCGTGCCGGTGGCAGCCGGTACGGCGGTCTGCTTGGTGGCCGCGGAGGACCCCGACGACGTGGTCGGCACCAGCCGTGCGGCGGTCGGGCTGGTCCGGTTCGCCGTCTGCCGCAGGGCGACGACGGTGATGGTGATCATCCCGACGATGATGGCCATGAACGTGACCATTCGCGCGATCTGGCGGGGGCGGCCCGGTGGTCTGGGCGGCGCCACCAGCCGATGGAAAAAGCCGGGCAGACCCCGGGAAGCTGGGACGACCTGACAGCGACTGGAAGCCGGCCGGCCGTGCTGCCGGCTGCGCTCGGCCGCGGACGGTTCGAGAAACCGGGCTCCGCGGACGAATCGCTCATCCAGGCGAAGCCCCTCGAACGGGTCCTGATGCCGCGACGCCATGCTAGCCACGGTAAACCCGGCACCACGACTACGGCGCGCGTTCCACGGAAAGATCACCTGGATCACGTCCCCACGCCACCGCTACCCGTACCCAATCGATCGCCTACCGTTGAGATCGCCCGCAGCTACCCCTGGTAAACCCCATCCAGCCCAGGTAATCCACGGCAACCCGAGGAACACCCCGGACCACCGAAGGCCCCCACGACTCCCCCCGCAAAATCGCCGAAGGTGCCTTTGCGGAGACCCCACACGGTGGCGAAGCCACCGTGTGGGGAAGGGGTCAGTCGCTGCTGATGCTTACGGCCCTGGCGTAGGAAGCGCCGATGATCTTCGCGATCTCGGCCAGGATGTCGGGGGCGACCGCGTCGTCGAGCGACAGCGACATCAACGCCTCGCCGCCGGCCTGCAGGCGGCTGACCTGCGCACTGGCGATGTTGATGTGCGCCTCGCCGAGCAGGGCACCGACCGCGCCGACGATCCCCGGCCGGTCCTCGTAGCGGAAGAACGCCAGATGCGCCTCGGGCCGGATGTCGACCTCGAACCCGTCGATCGCGGTGATCTTCTCGACCTGCCGCGAGCCGACAAGCGTGCCGCTCACCGACACGGGCGTGCCGTCGGCGAGGACTCCTCGCACAGTCACGAGGTTGTGATAGTCGGGGCTGTCCTCGGCGGTCTCCAAGGCCACGTCGACCCCGCGCTCCTTGGCCAGCAGCGGCGCGTTGACGTAGGTGACCTGCTCCTCGGTCACGTCGGTGAACACACCCTTGAGCACCGCGAGCTGCAACACCGAGACGTCGTGCACGGCGATCTCGCCACGCACCTCGACAGTGATCGCGGCGGCCAGGCTGCCCGCGAGGCCGGAGAAGAGCTGCCCGAGTTTCTCCGCGAGCGGAAGACCCGGCCGGAGGTCCTCGGCCACGACGCCACCGGCCTGCACGTTGACCGCGTCGGGCACGAACTCGCCCTGCAGCGCCAGCCGCACCGAGCGGGCGACGGCGAGCCCGGCCTTGTCCTGCGCCTCCTGGGTGGACGCGCCAAGGTGGGGGGTGACGACGACGTTGTCGAGCCCGAACAGCGGGGAGGCCGTCGTGGGCTCCTTGGCGAAGACGTCGATGCCCGCACCGCCGACCTGACCGGAGCGGACCGCCTCGGCGAGCGCCGCCTCGTCAACGAGGCCGCCGCGCGCCGCGTTGACGATGATGACACCGGGCCTGGTCCGGGCCAGCTCGTCGGTGCCGATCAGACCGAGCGTCTCCGGCGTCTTGGGCAGATGGATCGTGATCACGTCACTCTGCCGAAGCAGCTCGTCGAGGTCGACGAGGGTCACGCCGTGCTGCGCGGCACGGGCCACCGACACGTACGGGTCGTAGGCGATGACCTTCATCCCGAAGCCGGCGAGCCGCTGCGCCACGAGCACGCCGATCCGCCCGAGGCCGACGACGCCGGCCGTCTTCTCCACGAGTTCGACACCGACGTACTTCGAGCGCTTCCACTCGCCGCCGCGCAGTGCCTCGCTGGYCGCGGGAACCCGCCGGGCGACGGCGAGCAGCAGCGCGATCGCATGCTCGGCCGCACTGACGATGTTCGACTGCGGCGCGTTGACCACCATGACACCGCGCTGGGTGGCGGCGGCGACGTCGACGTTGTCCAGCCCGATGCCGGCCCGGGCGACGACCTTGAGCTTTCCCGCGGTGGCGAGCACCTCGGCGTCGATCTTGGTGGCCGACCGGACGATCACGGCATCGACGTCGGCGATGGCGGGCAGCAACGCGGACCGGTCGGCACCGTCAACGTGACGAACCTCGAAGTCCCCGGACAGCACCTCCAGCCCGGCCGGTGAGAGCTCCTCGGCAACGAGTACGACAGGCACTGGACCTCTCCTAGCGACCTCGGGTCAGACCGGGAGGCGACGCGGAACGAGGCGTGATCACGTGGCCTTCGGCCTGGCGATGATGAACGTGGATACTGCGGACACCGCACGAGGCGGCGGGCCCAGCCTACCGACGCCCGCCGTGGACTCCGAGCCCTTTCCGCCGACCGACGGCGACGGCGTGCCCGGCACCCGGACGGGGACGRCCCGCACCCGGGGACGGCGGCAGCGCACCACGGCCGCCCCCGAGAGGGCACGATCCGCCCGACGACCCGCGGGACCTACCTGGCGATCCAGAAATCAGGCGATCCAAGACATCATCGGCCGGAGCTTCGCGCCGACCTGCTCGATCGGGTGCTGCTTGCCCTCCGCCACGAGCTTGGTGAAATTCGGCCGACCGTTGTCGTCTTCGGCCACCCACTCGCGAGCGAACGCGCCGTCACGGATCTCGTCGAGGATCTTGCGCATCTCGGCCTTCACGGCGGGGGTGATGACGCGCGGGCCACGCGTGACATCGCCGTACTCCGCGGTGTCCGAGATCGAGTACCGCATCTGGGAGATGCCGCCCTCGTACATCAGGTCGACGATGAGCTTGAGCTCGTGCAGGCACTCGAAGTAGGCGACCTCCGGGGTGTAGCCCGCCTCGACGAGGGTCTCGAAGCCGGCCTGCACGAGCGCGCTGGCGCCGCCGCAGAGCACGGCCTGCTCGCCGAACAGGTCGGTCTCGGTCTCCTCGGTGAAGGTGGTCCTCAGCGCACCGGCCCGGGTGCCACCGATGCCCTTGGCGTAGGCCAGCGCGACGGCCAGCGCGTTGCCGCTCGCGTCGGCCTCCACCGCGACGAGGACGGGAACGCCCTTGCCCTCCTCGAACACCCGCCGCACCAGGTGACCCGGCCCCTTCGGAGCGACCATGAACACGTCGACGCCGGCCGGCGGCTCGATGAGCCCGTAGCGGATGTTGAAACCGTGCCCGAACGCCAGCGCCTTGCCCGCGGTGAGGTGCGGGGCGATGGACTCCGCGTAGATCGTGCGATGGGTGGTGTCCGGAGTGAGCAGCATGATGATGTCGGCCTCGGCGGACGCCTCCGCCGGAGTGRGGACCCGCAGGCCCTCTTCCTCGGCCCTGGCCCGGCTGCGGCTGTCCGCCGGCAGGCCGACCCGCACGTCGACGCCACTGTCGCGCAGGTTCAGCGCGTGCGCGTGGCCCTGGCTGCCGTAGCCGATGACGGCGACCTTACGGTCGGCCAGGACGTCCAGCGAGGCGTCGTCGTCGTAGTAGATCTCGACCATCGTGGGGAATCTCCTCGTTGAGTGGATGGGAAAAAGACGCGCGACGGTCCCGGTCAGGCCGGACGGTCGACTGCTCGCAGGCTGCGATCGGTGATCGAACGCGATCCGCGGCCGAGTGCCACCAGGCCGGACTGGACCAGTTCCCGGATTCCGAACGGCTCCAGCATGCGGATGAGGRCGTCCAGCTTGTCGCGGGTTCCCGTCGCCTCGATGGTGACGGCGTCCTGGGCGACGTCGACCACCTTGGCACGGAACAGGGCGACCGTCTCGAGGACCTGGGATCGCACCGACAGGTCGGYGCGCACCTTCACGAGCATCAGCTCACGTTGCACCGAGGCGGAGGTGTCCATCTCGACGATCTTCAAAACATTGATCAGCTTGTTGAGCTGCTTGGTCACCTGTTCCAGCGGCAGGTCCTCCACGACGACGACGATCGTCATCCGGGAGATGTCAAGCTGCTCGGTCGGCCCGACCGCGAGTGACTCGATGTTGAACCCGCGCCGGGAGAACAGGCCCGAGACCCGGGCCAGCACCCCGGGCTTGTTCTCCACCAGCACGGACAGGGTATGGCGGGTCATCAGATGTTCACCTCGGCGTCGCCGGAGTAGTCGAAGTCCGGCGCGGTGTCGCGCGCGATGCGGATGTCGTCGTTGCTGGCGCCGGCGGCGACCATCGGCCACACCATGGCGTCGGGATGCACGACGAAGTCCACCACGACCGGGGCGTCGTCGATCGCCATCGCCTTCTCGATCGTCGCGTCGACATCCGCCGCCGTCTCGCAGCGCAGCCCGACGCAGCCCAACGCCTCGGCCAGCCGGACGAAGTCGGGCACCCGCACCCTCCTGGACGCCCCTGAGCCCCGCCCAGACGCCCCTGCGCCGCCGGTCCGCGGGGAGTCCKGGTGCGTCCCGAGCTCCGTGTTGGAGTACCGCTTGTCGTAGAAGAGGGTCTGCCACTGGCGGACCATGCCGAGCGACCCGTTGTTGATGACGGCAACCTTGATCGGGATTCCCTCCAGCGCGCAGGTCGCAAGCTCCTGGTTGGTCATCTGGAAGCAGCCGTCACCGTCGACGGCCCACACCGTGGCGTCGGGGCGGCCGACCCTGGCGCCCATCGCGGCCGGCACGGCGTAGCCCATCGTGCCGGCGCCGCCGGAGTTCAGCCAGGTGTAGGGGTTCTCGTAGGAGATGAACTGCGCGGCCCACATCTGGTGCTGCCCGACGCCGGCGGCGAAGATGGTCTCCGGTCCCGCGATCTTCCCGAGCCGCTCGATGACGTACTGCGGGGCCAGCGAGCCGTCAGCCGGCTGGTCGTAGCCCAGCGGGTAGGTCCGGCGCCAGCCGTCCAGCGTCCGCCACCAGGCGGCGAGGTCCGGCCGCTCCTCCAGGACGAGCGCGGCGACGAGCTCGTTGATCACATCACGGCAGTCACCGACGATCGGTACGTCCGCGGTCCGGTTCTTGCCGATCTCGGCCGGGTCGATGTCGGCGTGAATGACCGCGGCACCRGGCGCGAAGGAGGACAGCCTGCCGGTCACCCGGTCATCGAAGCGGGCCCCGAGAGTGATCAGCAGATCCGCCTTCTGCAACGCGGTCACCGCGGCGACCGACCCGTGCATGCCGGGCATGCCCAGGTGCTGGGGATGGGAGTCGGGGAAGGCGCCGCGGGCCATGAGGGTGGTGACCACCGGGATGCCGGTGAGCTCCGCCAGTGTCCGCAGCTCCGCGGCAGCGCGGGCCCTGAGCACTCCCCCACCGATATAGAGCACCGGACGCCGGGCAGCACTGATCATCTTCGCCGCCTCCCGCACCTGCTTGCCGTGCGGGCGGGTGACCGGACGATAACCGGGCAGGTCGAGAGCCGGCGGCCAGACATCGTGCGGCAGCACGGAGGTGGCCGACTGCAGGATGTCCTTGGGCAGGTCGACGAGCACCGGTCCGGGCCGGCCCGTCGCCGCCAGGTGGAACGCCTCCGCGATGATCCGCGGGATGTCGTCGGCGGACTGGACCAGGAAGTTGTGCTTGGTGATCGGCAGGGTGATGCCGCAGATGTCCGCCTCCTGGAAGGCGTCGGTCCCGATCGAGGGACTGGGGACCTGCCCGGTGACGGCCACGATCGGCACCGAGTCCATGTAGGCGTCGGCGATCGGAGTCACCAGGTTGGTCGCCCCCGGCCCCGACGTCGCCATGCACACCCCGACCCRCCCGGTGGCCTGCGCGTACCCCTCGGCCGCATGACCCGCGCCCTGCTCGTGCCGGACAAGGACATGTCGCACCCGGGTGGAGTCGAACAGTGGATCATATGCGGGCAGGATCGCGCCGCCGGGGATGCCGAAGACCACATCGGCTCCGACCGCTTCAAGGGAGTGGACGAGCGACTGGGCTCCGGTGATCTCTCGTGTCATCTGGTCGTCTTCCTTGACAGGCCGGGGATGTACGTGGCACGTGGCAATCTCGGCTGGCACTGCGGGACCGGCGGGACCGGGCCCGCCGGGCACGGCTCTGCCAGCTGAGCACGACCACGCAGGCTTGGCACGAGGCAGTGCTCACTGCACGAAAAAGCCCCTCGTGCCGAGGCACTGAGGGGCGGCGCACAGGTCGACGTCGTCGACTATGCACGCTCTGAGCGTACGAGAATCCCGAGATGCACGGTTCTACCCTGCCGGAGTTCCAGCCCCACGTCAAGCATCGCCGGGCACCGGGTCCAGCCAGGCACCGGGTCCAGCCAGGACCGGGTCCAGCCAGGTCATTGCCCGCCGGAGCCGGGCGCACCGATCTGGCCACCGTCCAACGCGGTGAGGAACCTGGCCGCGACCGGCGCGGCCGTCTCCGCGCCGAAGCCGCCGTCCTCGACGACCACCGCGAAGGCCACGTCGCCCCGGTAGCCGACGAACCACGCATGGGTCGGCGGCGGGTTGCCGTCCTTGTACTCGGCGGTGCCGGTCTTCCCGAAGACCTCGCCGGGCATCGGGACCTTCGCGGCGGTGCCCTCGGTGACGACCGCCCGCATGAAGTCCCGCAGCGGGGGCAGCACCACGGGCGGGATGGGGTTGCTGCGCGCCGACTGGCCGACGACGAACGGCTGGTGCCAGGTACCGCTCGCGACCGCCGCGGCGACGCTCGCCATCTGCAGCGGGGAGACCTCGATGCGGGCCTGGCCGATCGACGCCGACGCCGACTCGACCGCGTCACGCGGGGTCGGGAAGGTCCCCCCGACGCTGGCGATATCCAGCGGTGGTCGGCCGTCGAAGCCGTAAAGCTGGGCGGCCTTCTCCAGCGCGCCGTCCGGGAGTGACTCCTCCAGCCGGATGAACGCGGTGTTGCAGCTCCTGGCGAACGCGGTCCGCAGCGGGATGGGGCCGAACTGCTCGGACTCGGCGTTCTGGAAGGTCCGACCGCCGACGCTGACCGTCTGGGTGCAGTCCAGGGGCATGTCCGGCGCCTTGCCGTTCATCAGCGCGGCGGTGGCCGTCACGATCTTGAAGGTGGAACCCGGTGGGTACTTGCCCCGGACAGCCCGGCTCGACCCGCTGGGCGGATGGTTGGCCAGGGCCAGGATGGCGCCGGTACGAGTGTCGATCGCGACCATCGCCCCGGTCGGGCGGGCCGCGGTGGCCAGGGCCGCCTCGGCGGCCTGCTGGACCCGCAGGTCGATCGTGGTACGGATCGCCTCGCCGTCGGTCATCGGATAGGTGTGCAGCGTCTGCACGGTCGCGTTCTTCGCATCCCGCACGACGACCGCGCCGCCCTGCGCCCGCAGCCGGTCGTCGTACACCCGCTGCAACCCGGACAGCGGCGCCGTCCGACCGACGAGGTTGCCCGCCAGGTCGGAGGAGTCCCGTAGGGGCTGGCCCGCCACGTCGAGCAGGTCCCCCCGCTTACCGGTGGAGGCGGTCCGGTCCAGGTGCAGCCCTGGGCGCAGGGCCGGATGCACCGAGACCGGATCAGCCTTCACCCGCCACCCGCCGCCGGTCGAGACGAGATGCAGCGCCCCGGTGTACTCCAGCGGCGTCGGCAGACCAGAGAGCGTGAGCCTGGCCAGGTACGGCACGGTCGCCGTCTCGCCGCTGCGGCTGATCGCGCCCGGGGTAAACGTAGCCGCTGTGACGAGCAGGCGGTCACGCACCTCGGCCATCGTGCCCACCAGGCGCGCGACGTCGATGCTCCCGGGCGTGGAGACGGCGGCGACAGCCGCGGAGCCGGGGGTCGCCGTCCCACCGGAAGTCGTCAGCGTCCGCCAGCCGGCCAGGTAGGAGTCGGCCGCARCCTGGACCTTCCGGTCGGCGGCGCGGTCGGCGGCGCGGTTGTTCAGGACGTAGCCGACACCGCCGGCGACGGCCAGCAGGACGACGACGACCGCGACGATGATCGCCGTCCGGCGGCCCCGACCCCGACGGCGGGAGGTTGACGCGGTGAAGCCGGAAGGTGTAAGGGGCACGGCGGCACGCTCTCCCCTCGATCGTGACACCCCGATGGGAGACCCACCCTATGGAGGCCTCCGGCCCTTCGCATCCGACGCRCCGTACGACGTCGGCAACCCGACACGCGGGTCCGACACGGCGGGAGAACGTGGTCCTCCCGAGCTCGGATCACGGAGAGGCAACCCACGGCGCGGGGGACGGCGGCGACCGGTCGGACGTTTCTTGAACGAATGGCGCTAAAATCTGCGAATCATCTTGAATACGACAAATCGGGGATCGGCCGGGAAGCCGAAGGCCGGGAAGCGATGTCAGGAGACGCCGAGGCGCTCCAGCAGCAGTCGCCGCACGGCCGCCGCGTCCGCCTGGCCCTTCATCGCCTTCATCACCGCGCCCACCAGCGGACCGACGGCGTTCACCTTGCCACCGCGGACCTTCTCGGCGATGTCGGGGGCACCGAGGAGCGCCGCGTCGACGGCCGCGGTGAGCGCGCTGTCGTCCGCGACGATCGCCAGCCCACGGCCGGCGATCACCTCGTCGGGCGTGCCCTCACCGGCGAGCACCCCGTCGATGACCTTGCGGGCCAGCGCGTCGGTGAGCTCGCCCGCGGCCACCAGCGCGGTGATCCGGGCGACGTCGGTCGGGGTGATCTTAAGATCGCGAGGCTGGAGACCGGCGTCCGAGGCGCGCCTGGCCAGCTCGTTGAGCCACCACTTGCGGGCGGTCGCCGGGGCCGCGCCGGCGGCGATGGTCTCCTCGACCAGGTCGAGGACCGCGGCATTGCGCAGGTCCTGCAGGTCCCGCGCGGTGTAGCCGTGCTCGGCGATCAGCCGGGCCCGGCGCGCCGCGGGCAACTCCGGCAGGCCGGCCCGCAGCCGCTCGACGTATTCCGCGGGCAGGGCCAACGGGGTGAGGTCAGGCTCCGGGAAGTACCGGTAGTCGGTGGCCTCCTCCTTGGAGCGACCCGACGAGGTGCGGCCCGACGCCTCGTCGAAGTGGCGGGTCTCCTGGATGATGCGCTGGCCGTCGTCGAGCAACGCGGCCTGCCGGGTGGTCTCGTAACGCACCGCGCGTTCCACCGACCGCAGCGAGTTGAGGTTCTTCGTCTCGCTGCGGGTGCCGAAGGGAGCGTCCGGGTCGCCGGGCGCCGGCCGCGGGCGCAGCGAGACGTTGGCGTCGCAGCGCAGCGATCCCTGCTCCATCCGGACGTCGGAGACCCCGAGCGCCCGGATCAGCTCCCGCAACTCGTCCACGTAGGCCCGGGCCACCTCGGGGGAACGCACGTCCGGTTCAGTCACGATCTCCACGAGCGGGATGCCGGCCCGGTTGTAGTCGACCAGCGAGTGGGTGGCGCCGTGGATGCGGCCGGTGGCGCCGCCGACGTGCAGCGACTTGCCGGTGTCCTCCTCCATGTGCACCCGGGTGATGCCCACCCGGTGCACCTCGCCCTCGACCTCCACGTCGAGCCAGCCGTTCGTGCACAGCGGCTCGTCGTACTGGCTGATCTGGAAGTTCTTCGGCATGTCGGGATAGAAGTAGTTCTTGCGCGCGAACCGGCACCACGACGCGATCTCACAGTGCAACGCGAGTCCGATCATGACCGCGAAGCGCACCGCCGCCTCGTTCACCACCGGCAGGGAACCCGGCAGCCCGAGGCACACCGGGCAGACCTGCGTGTTGGGCTCGGCACCGAAGGCCGTCGCGCAGCCGCAGAACATCTTGGAAGCGGTGCCGAGTTCGACGTGCGTCTCCAATCCGATCACCGGCTCGTAGCGGGCCAGAACGTCGGAGTAGGACGGCAGCGCGCCGGCGGGAGCCACTGTGCTCACCGGATGAACTCCTCATGGGTCGCTGGGTGGGCGGGTGTCGCGGACGTGCACGTAGGTGAGGAACACCGCGGCCGGTAGGCCGAGCACTCCCCAGACGAGCAGGACCGGGTTGAGCGTGGCGATGCCGAGACCCAGCACCAGCACGGTGAGCAGCCACACCACGCCCACCAGGAACCGGTCCTGCCGGCCGCTGCGCAGACTCACCATCGCCGTTTCCTTCCCTTCCCTCGCGGTCGGCGGCCCGTCACCGCGGCCGCCACACCCGGAACACGGATGACCCGCGAGAGCGCCGGGCGCCCGCTCACAGCGCCGGGACCTCGTCGAGCAGCGGATGGCCGCGTTCGACGTCCAACGCCTCCTCCAGCGCCCCGCCGACCCGGTAGAGCCGGTCATCGGCGAACGGCGGCGCCATGATCTGGATACCCACCGGCAGCCCGTCCACGAGCCCGGACGGCAGGCTCATCGCCGGGCCGCCCGCGAGGTTGGACGGGATCGTGCACAGGTCCGACAGGTACATGGCCACCGGATCGTCGACCTTCGCGCCCAGCGGGAAGGCCGGTGTCGGGGTGGTGGGCGAGACCAGGACGTCGACCTGCTCGAACGCGGCGGTGAAGTCGCGGCTGATCAGCGTACGGACCTTCTGCGCCTGGCCATAGTAGGCGTCGTAGTACCCCGAGGACAGGGCATAGGTGCCCAGGATGATCCGCCGCTTCACCTCCGGGCCGAAGCCGGCTTCGCGGGTGCGGCTCATGACCTCCTCGGCCCCGGCCCGACCGTCGTCGCCGATCCGCAGCCCGAAGCGCATCGCGTCGAAGCGAGCCAGGTTCGACGAGCACTCGCTGGGCGCGATCAGGTAATAGGCGGGCAGCGCGTAGCTGAAGTGCGGGCAGCTCACCTCGACGACCTGGGCGCCCAGGCCCGTCAGCGCCTCGACCGCGGCGGCGAAGGCGGCCTCGACCCCCGGGTCGTATCCGTCGCCGGCGAACTCGCGGACCACACCGACCCGCATACCGCGGATGTCGCGCTGCCGTGCCGCCGCCACGACCGCGGGAACCGGCGCGTCGACGCTCGTGGAGTCCAGGGGATCGTGGCCGGCGATCGCGGCGTGCAGCAACGCCGCGTCGGTCACCGTGCGGGCCAGCGGGCCGGCCTGGTCCAGCGAGCTGGAGAAGGCGACCAGCCCGTAGCGGCTGACCCCGCCGTAGGTGGGCTTGACCCCGACCAGACCGCAGAGGGCGGCCGGCTGACGGATGGAACCGCCCGTGTCGGTGCCGAGGGCAAGCGGCGCCTCGAAGGCGGCGACGGCCGCGGCGCTGCCGCCGCTGCTGCCGCCGGGGATGCGGGTGACGTCCCAGGGGTTGCGGGTCGGCCCGAACGCCGAGTTCTCGGTCGACGAGCCCATGGCGAACTCGTCCATGTTGGCCTTACCCAGCAGGACGACGTCCGCGGCCCGCAGCCGGCTCACCACCGTGGCGTCGTACGGGGGGTGCCAGCCCTCGAGGATGCGGCTGCCGCAGGTGGTGGGCATCCCTCGGGTGGTGAAGACGTCCTTGAGCGCCAACGGCACCCCGGCGAGCGGCCCGAGGCGCTCCCCGGCCGCGCGCCGGTCGTCGACCGACCGGGCCGCGGCGAGCGCGCCGTCGGCGTCCACGTGCAGGAAGGCGTGGACGGTCTCGTCGACCTTGGCGATGCGGTCCAACGCCGCCCGGGTCGCCTCGACGGCACTCAGCCTGCCGACGGCGATCGCGGCCGCCGTCGCGGCGGCGGACAGGCGCACGACGTCAGTCGTGCCGGGAGGTGTCGGGTTCTCCGTCATGTTCTCCGTCATGCGGGCGGCGACCTCATTCGTCCGGATCGAGGATGCGGGGCACCCGGAACCGCCCGTCCTCGGTGGCGGGGGCACCGGCCAGGGCCTCGGTGACGGGCAGCGACGGGCAGATGGTGTCCGGCCGGAAGACGTTGGTCAACGGCACGGCGTGGCTGGTCGGCGGGATGTCCCCGGCGGCGATCTCGGAGACCCGGGCGACCGCGGACAGGATCGCCTCGAGCTGCGGTGCCAGCGCGTCGAGCTCGTCGTCGGTCACCGACATCCGCGCCAAGCGGGCGAGGTGAGCCACCTCGTCCCGAGTGATCGCCATGGCGTGTGGCCCCTTCGTGGGCGGTGGGCGCGGGGCCCGTGACTGGTCCTGGGCGCCGCGACGGATGCGGGAACCGGAACCGGGAGAGGCCGGATGCACCCCTGGGGCGCCCCGGGCGGACGGTCCCGGACCGGACGCATCGCCGCGTCGACGTGATGTCATCGTACGGGCCGCGGCGGGACCCCCGCGGACGCCGCCCCCCGCTGCTCTCCTGGCCCAGGCTGCCCTTCGGGGTTTCCGTCACCTCACCTTCGGCGAGGTTCCTGTGCTGTGGYCCTGGGGGAGCCRCCGGCCGGGCGGGGACGTTATCTTCGCGTGACCGGCCGGCCATCCCGCCGACATGCTCTTTGCGCATGCTCAGCTACATGTCGTATCTGCTTCGCCTCGTGCTGCCGGACCGCCCGGGAGCGCTCGGCGCGGTGGCCACGGCCCTGGGCAGGGCGAGCATCGACATCGTCAGCATTACCGTCATCGAGCGCACCGCCGACGGAGCCGTGGACGATCTGCTCGTGCTTCTGCCACCGGGCGGCCTCGCCGATCGCGTCCTCACCGCCGCTCATTCGGTTCCAGGCGTGATCGTCGAGTCGCTTCGGCCGTTTCTCGCCGACGGGGGCGGTATCGGCAACGACCTCGACCTGGTGGACGCCATGACCGATCGGCCGCACGACGCCGTGGCGACCCTGACGGACCTCGCGCCCGGCGTCTTCCACGCCGACTGGGCGATGCTGCTGGAGCACGTCGGGCCGGACGACGTCCGGGTCCGGGAGACCTCGGTGGGCGCTCCGGCCCTCGGCGGGGACGATCTCGGTGTCCCCGAACGGGTCCGGTTACCCCTGCCCTGGCTGCCGCTGGAACGGGCGCGGCGGATCGGGGCCGAGGATGGCGCCTTCCCGCCTCGCTGGCGGGCGGTCAGCATGGAACTCGCCGCGGCCCCGGTCGGCGGCGACCGGTTGGTGATCCTGGTCGGGCGGCCCGGCGGCCCCCGGTTCCGCTCCTCCGAGATCGACCGACTGGCCCATCTGGCGGGCATCGCCGCGAGCCTGACCAGGACGGACCGTTTCTGAGCGGGGGATCCTCCCCCGGGTTATTCCACCGGGGTCTCGGCCTTCTCGGGACCGTCGGCGGGAACGGCGAGCTTGCTGGCCGCGTCGACCCCCTGCGCCAGCAGAACGGCGAATCCGGCCTCGTCCAGCATGGGGATCCTGAGACTGCGCGCCTTGTCGTACTTCGAGGCCCCCGGATCCGCGCCGACGACGACGGCGGTGGTCTTCCTGCTCACCGAGCCGGTGACCTTGCCGCCGCGCGCCTCGACCGCCTCCTTGGCCGAGTCGCGGCTCCAGTCGGTGAGCGTGCCGGTGATGACGACGGTGACGCCGTCGAGGGGACGTGGGCCCTCCTCCGCGCCGACGTCGGCGAGCCGTGCCCCGCCGGCGGCGATCCTGGCGAGGATGTCGCGGTGCCGTTCATCGGCGAACCAGTCGAGCACCGCGCCGGCGATCTTCGGACCGACCCCTTCGACCGCGGCGAGGTCCTCGGCCGACGTGGCGGCGAYCGCTTCCAGCGACCGCAGTTCCCGGGCCAGCGCCCGCGCCGCCGTGGGCCCGACGTGGCGGATCGACAGGCCGACCAGCAGCCGCCAAAGCGGCCGGTGCCGCGCGGCCTCGACCCCCCGCAGAATCTGGTCGATTTTCTTCTGCGCGAACCCGCGCAGCCCCTCGAAGGACTCGGGCGTCAGGTGGAAGATGTCGCCGATGTCACGCACCCGGCCCGCCTCGAGCAGGGCGGTCGCCGTCTCGTACCCGAGCCCGTCGATGTCCATCGCCCCCCGGGATGCGAAATGGAAGATCGACTCCCGCAACTGCGCGGGACAGGAGACGGTGTTCGGGCAACGGATGTCGACCTCGCCCTCGGGCCGCACCAACTCGGTGCCGCACTCCGGGCAGCGCGTGGGCATCACGAAGGCCCGCTCGGAACCCTCTCGCAGGTCGACGACCGGGCCGACGATCTCCGGGATGACGTCCCCGGCCTTGCGCAGGACGACCGTGTCCCCGATGAGCACCCCCTTGCGACCGACCTCGTCGATGTTGTGCAGGGTCGCGAGGCCCACCGTGGACCCGGCGACCAGGACCGGCTCCAGCTCCCCGAAGGGGGTCACCCGGCCGGTGCGGCCCACGTTCACCCGGATATCGCGCAGCTTGGTCGTGACCTCCTCCGGCGGATACTTGTAGGCCACCGCCCAGCGGGGGGACTTCGAGGTGGAGCCCAACCGGCGTTGCAGGGCGAACGAGTCGACCTTGACGACCACTCCGTCGATCTCGTGCACCACGTCGTGGCGCGCGTCGCCCCACCGGTGCACGTAGTCGAGCACGCCGGGCACCGTCGCCAGGACCTCGAAGTGGGTGGCGACGGGCAGCCCGAGCTCCGCGAAGCGGGCATAGGCCGCCGACTGGGACGTGACCTCGAAGCCGCGCTGCGCGCCCAGGCCATGGACAATCATCTCCAGCGGCCGGGTGGCGGTGACCCGGGGATCCTTCTGCCGCAGGGATCCGGCCGCGGCGTTACGCGGGTTCGCGAACGGTTTGCCCCCCACGGCCACCAGCCCGGCGTTGAGCTCGGCGAACTTCGCGGTCGGGAAGAAGACCTCGCCCCGCACCTCCAGCAGCCCGGGCACCCGCGGCCCGCGCAGCCGTACCGGCACGCTCGCCAGGGTGCGGATGTTGGGGGTGATGTCCTCCCCCGTCCGGCCGTCGCCGCGCGTCGCGGCACGCACCAGGTAACCATCCTCGTAGACGAGGTCCACGGCAAGCCCGTCGATCTTCAGCTCGCAGAGCCAGGCGTCGACCTCGCTTTCCCGGGCCACGCGCGCCGCCCACTGGTGGAACTCGTCGTCGTCGAAGACGTTTTCCAGGGACAGCATCCGTTCGAGATGCTCGACCGGGGTGAACAGGGTCGAGTAGGAGCCGGCCACCTTCTGCGTCGGCGAGTCCGGTGTGCGCAGGTCGGGATGCCGCTCCTCCAGCGCGGCGAGCTCCGCCATCAACCGGTCGTACTCGGCATCGGAGATCGTCGGGGAATCGAGCACGTAGTAGCGGTACGCGTGCTCGTCGAGCTCGCGGGCGAGGCTGGCGGCGCGGGCTCGCTCGTCCGCCGAAGCCGCCGCCGAAGCCACGCCGGATTCGTCGGCCGTACCGGCCGTCGCGCTCACGACGGTGCGTCGACCAGGACCCGCCCCGCCTTCCGGCAGTGGCGCATCACCGTCCTGGCATCGTCCGTTCCCAGGCCCGCCAGGCCACATGTCGGCGTCACGGCGACCACCTCTCCGAGCTGCTCGGGCCGGAATCCCAACCGGCGCCACAGTGCGATGACGGGTTCGACCGTACGGCGGACATCCGACAACTTCGGTGCGGCCGAGACAGCCCGTCCGGCTGCACCAGCCCGTCCGGCTGCACCAGCAGGTGCGGCCGGTCCAGTCGGTCCTGTCGGTCCTGTCGGTGAAATCGGCGCGGCCGGTGAAATCGGCCTGGTGGGGACGAGGCCCGCCATCAGCCGCACTCCGGCCTCCACGATCTCGCCGACGGCGTCGTCCTCAGCCCGGGTAAGCGCGGTGACGTCGAGACCGACGAAGTCCACACCCGCCGCGCGCAACGCCGCCAGCGGCACCGCGGGAGCGCAGCAGTGCACCCCGACTCCGACGGTCGCCGGCAGCGCCCGCAGGCCACCGAGCAGGATCCGCAGCCGCTCCACAACCAAGCCCTCCTCGACGGCGGGCAGCACCGAGAACCCACTCGGAGTGCGGATCCGGCCCGCGAGCACCGCCGGCAGCGACGGCTCGTCGAGCTGGACCAGGATCCGCGCCCCCGGGACCCGCTGGGCGATCTGTTCGACCTGTTCGACGAGCCCCGCGGTCAGTGCGTCGGCGATGTCACGGGTGGCGCCGGTATCCGACAACGCCTTGTGCCCGCGGGGAAGCTCCAGCTCGGCAGCCAGCGTCCACGGGCCGGTCACGGCAATCTTGAAGGATCCCGCGTAGTCGGCGGCGACCTCCGTCAGCGCGTCCAGGTCGCGTTCGAGCAGATCCCGTGACCGGCGCAGGTCCAGGCCGGGTCGGGGAACCAGCCGCCAGCCAGCCGGCTGAAGGTCCACCGGCATGTCGACGAGGATCGCCGCCGCCCGCCCGACCATCGCACCCCCGGCTCCCCTGGCCGGCAGTTCTGGCAGATGCGGCAGGTCCGGCAGCTCGTCGAAGACCAGCTTGACGGCCTGGGCCGCATCCGTTCCCGGCAGCGAGCCCACCCCGGTGGCCGCGCCGGGCGGCCACATCCGTGCAGCGTCAGTACTCATGTCTTGACATCCTCCGGGAGTCCGCGGGAGATCCCCGGCCACGCCCGCTCCACGCCCGCTCCGTCAACGGCCCGCCGACCGGGCGCCCAGCTAACCACCGGTGGTGCGGATGTGCCCTCCGCCAAGCACCCGGTCACCGTCGTACAGCACCACTGCCTGGCCTGCGGCCGTGCCGCGGACCGGCGTCGTCAGCGTCACGACGAGCTCCTCGTCGCGCGCCTGYGCCACCGCCGGTACCACCCCGCCGTGCGCCCGCACCTGGGCCAGGCATGACACGGCCCCCTCGTGCGGCCAGACGGCCCGGTCCGCCACGAGCCGGCGCACGTCGAGCGCCTCGGCCGGTCCGACGGTGACCGTCGACGTCACCGGGGAGATGTCCAGCACATAGCGCGGCCGGCCGTCCGCGGCCGGCCGCCCGAGCTTCAGCCCGCGACGCTGACCCACGGTGAAGGCGTAGGCGCCGTCATGGTGCCCGAGCGTCTGCCCGGTCGTCGCATCGATGACCGGACCCGGCCGCGGGCCGAGCCGCTCGCGCAACCAGCCACCGGTGTCCCCATGCGAGATGAAACAGATGTCGTGGCTGTCCGGCTTGTCCGCAACGGCAAGGCGACGCTCGGCCGCCTCTACCCGCACCTGGGCCTTGGTGGAATCCCCGAGCGGGAACCGCGCGGCGGCGAGCTGCTCGGGACGCAGCGTTCCCAGGACGTAGGACTGGTCCTTGTCCGGATCCACCGAGCGGCGCAGGGTGCCGTCCGGATCGAGCCGGGCGTGGTGCCCGGTGACGACGGCCTCGAAGCCGAGCGCGAGGGCCTTGTCGAGTACGGCCGCGAACTTGATGCGCTCGTTGCAGCGCACGCAGGGGTTGGGCGTGCGACCGGCCGCGTAGGACTCGACGAACTCCTCGATGACGTCGGTCTCGAACCGGTCCGCGAGATCCCAGACGTAGAACGGGATCCCGAGGATATCGGCGGCCCGCCGGGCGTCCCGGGCGTCCTCGATGGTGCAGCAGCCGCGGGCTCCGGTCCGGTCCGACTCCGGCGAGCGCGACAACGCCAGATGCACCCCGGTGACGTCGTGACCGGCGTCAACCGCCCGGGCGGCGGCGACGGCGGAGTCGACCCCGCCGGACATCGCGGCGAGCACCCGCATCAGACCATCACCTCCCCGAATCTCCGCCGAACCTCAGGGAACCACGTGGACGGGAGCAAGGCATCATGGGCATCGCCTCTCAGGTGCCGCTCATGCTGCCGCTCGTGCCGGCCAGCGCCCCCGCGCGGCTCGCCCGCTCGACGACCGGCCCGATCGCCGCGACCAGCGCGTCGATGTCGCCGGCCCGTGAGGTGTGCCCGAGGGAGAACCGCAGCGATCCGCGGGCGTGTGCCTCATCCACTCCCATCGCGAGCAACACGTGCGACGGCCTCGCCACTCCAGCGGAGCAGGCCGAGCCGGTGGAACACTCGATCCCCCGGGCATCGAGCAGCATCAGCAGCGAGTCTCCCTCGCAGCCGGGGAAGGTCAGATGGGCGTTTCCCGGCAGCCGGTGCGGTCCCGGACCGCCGCCGTCCCCACCGCCGCCGTCCCCACCGCCGCCGTCCCCGAGCAGCGGGGCACCGTTGAGCACCGCCTCCGGGACCTCCGCCCGGACCCGGCGCACCAAGTCGTCACGCAGGGCCGCCAGCCGGACGCTCTCCTGCGGCGCCTCGGCGCATGCCCTCGCCGCGGCCGCCGCGAACGCCGCCACCCCGGCCGTGTTCAACGTTCCGGACCGGATGTCGCGCTCCTGACCGCCGCCGTGGGTCAGCGGCTCCATCGCCAATCCCCGGCGCACCACCAGGGCACCGACACCGATCGGCCCCCCGATCTTGTGCGCGCTGACCGTGATGGCGTCGGGGCCCTCGTCGGTGACGGCGATCGGGATCTGGCCGAACGCCTGCACCGCATCGGTGTGGAAGGGCACGCCGTGACGGTGCGCGATCGTCGCGAGCTCGGCGATCGGCTGAACGGTGCCGACCTCGTTGTTCGCCCACATCACCGACACGACGGCCACCGAGTCCGGATCCCGTTCGAGGGCGGCGGCGAGGGTGTCCGGCCGCACGGTTCCCGCGGCATCGACCGCGAGCAGCTCGACCTCGGCATCCTGCGCCCGGCCGAGCCAGTCGACGGTGTCCAGGACCGCCCGGTGCTCGACGGCGCTGACCAGCACCCGCCGCCGGCCCGGTTCGGCCCGGCGGCGTGACCAGTACAGACCCTTCAGGGCGAGGTTGTCACTTTCGGTACCGCCTCCGGTGAACACCACGTCGGACGGACGGGCGCCCAGCACTCCGGCGAGTGTCTCGCGGGACTCCTCGACGATGCGGCGGGCACGGCGGCCACTGGCATGCAGCGACGAGGCATTGCCGGTATCGGCGAGCACCGCGGTGTACGCGGCGAGCGCTTCCGGTCGCATCGGCGTCGTCGCCCCGTGGTCGAGGTAGGTCACAGCTCTAGAGGGTAGTCGCGGACGGGCCGAACACCGCGCGATCAGAAGTCGCCGGCGGCCCGGCGCAGATCGGTCAGCAGGTCGATGAGTCTGCGCACCCCGCCGTCACCCAGCCCGGGATCGGCGAAGACGGTGTCGTTGAGCTTCTCGGTCGCGGCCATGGCAGTGACCCGACCCTCCTCGGTGATCTTCGCGAGAATCGCCCGCCGGTCCGTAGGATGCGGGGTACGCCGCACCTGCCCCCTCGCCTCCAACCGGTCGACCGCGCTGGTGACGCTGGTCGGATGGACCTGCAGCCGACTTCCGATCTTGTTGAGGGGCAGCGCTCCGGACCGACTGAACATCAACAGCATCAGCAGCTCATAGCGCGCGAAGGTCAGATCGAGGGGGCGCAGGACCTCGTCAACCCGGGCGAGGACGATCTGCTGCGCCCGCATCAGGGAGGTGACCGCTGCCATGCCGTCCGCTGCCGCCCCCCAGCCGTGGGCGGTCCAGTGCCGATGGGCCTCCGCTATGGGGTCGGTTGGCAACGGTTTCGGGGTGGCCACGACTTGTCGACGCTCCTGCACTTCATGGGACGGTTCCCGCCCAACCTGGCAGCCGGGGACCGTCGCGGCGGGCAGCGTCCATTGCACCCCAGGACGGACGCGCTGGCAAAGATTCATGCGTACCCGGAGATTGCCGCGGCGCCCAGCGTACCGACCAGCGTAACGCCGATCGACGTAACGGCGGGCGCCACCCGGGGCATAATCAGACGTTACGTCGATACTGCCCACCCACGTCGAAGAATGCCTGGGAGATCTGCCCGAGGGAGCAGACGCGGACCGCCTCCATCAGCGCCGCGAACGTGTTCCCCCCGCTCCTGGCGACCTCCCGCAGATGTTCCAGGGCGGCGCCCGCCTCGGCGCCGTGCCGGCGGTGGAACTCCTCCAGCCGAGTGAGCTGAGATTGCTTCTCCTCCTCCGTGGCCCGCGCGAGCTCCATCGGGCCTCCCTCGGCGTCGGGATCGGTGCCGGCCGACTCCGGCCGCAGGAACGTGTTCACCCCGATGATCGGCAGGGTGCCGTCGTGCTTGCGCCGCTCGTACAGCATCGACTCGTCCTGGATGCGTCCCCGCTGATAGCCGGTCTCCATCGCGCCGAGTACACCGCCGCGGTCGCTGATCCGCTCGAACTCGGCGAGCACCGCCTCCTCGACCAGGTCGGTCAGTTCATCGACGATGAACGATCCCTGCAGGGGATTCTCGTTGGCGGCGAGTCCCCATTCCTGATCTATGATCATCTGAATGGCCAACGCGCGGCGGACGGAGTTCTCCGTAGGAGTCGTCACAGCCTCGTCGTACGCATTGGTGTGCAGGCTGTTGCAGTTGTCGTAGATCGCGCACAGCGCCTGCAACGTGGTCCGGATGTCGTTGTAGGCCATCTCCTGTGCGTGCAGCGACCGACCCGAGGTCTGTACGTGATACTTCAGCATCTGCGACCGGGGGGCGGCACCGTAGCGCTCCCGCATGGCCACCGCCCAGATCCGGCRGGCCACCCGCCCGATGACGGTGTACTCCGCATCCATCCCGTTGGAGAAGAAGAACGACAGGTTCGGGGCGAAATCGTCGATGCGCATCCCTCTGGCCAGATAGGCCTCGACGTAGGTGAAGCCGTTGGCCAGGGTGAACGCGAGCTGACTGATGGGATTGGCGCCGGCCTCGGCGATGTGATAGCCGGAGATCGATACCGAGTAGAAGTTCCGGACCGCGTGTTCGATGAACCACTCCTGCACGTCCGCCATCGCCCGCAACGCGAACTCGGTGGAGAAGATGCAGGTGTTCTGC
The DNA here is from genome assembly GCF_002099325.1 of Frankia sp. KB5. Classification (NCBI taxonomy): domain Bacteria; kingdom Bacillati; phylum Actinomycetota; class Actinomycetes; order Frankiales; family Frankiaceae; genus Frankia; species Frankia sp. KB5. Next base: position 75,859 of record NZ_MRUJ01000022.1, read on the forward strand.
CCCTGGTCCTCCTTGAGGATGTCCGCCTGCACGGTGCCACGGACCGTGGCCAGCGTGCGGGCCCGGACCTCGGCGGCCTCGTCCGTGCTCGGCTCCCGGCCGTGCTCGGCGCGGAAAGCGTCCAAGCGCTGGTCGATCGCGGCGTTCAGGAACATCGCCAGGATCGTCGGCGCCGGGCCGTTGATGGTCATCGAGACGCTGGTCGACGGATCACACAGATCGAACCCGGCGAACAGGACCTTCATGTCGTCCAACGTCGCTATCGACACGCCCGACGTGCCGATCTTGCCATAGATGTCAGGCTGAGACGCGGGATCGCGGCCGTAGAGGGTCACCGAGTCGAAGGCGGTGGACAGCCGGGTCGCAGGCGAGCCGGCGGAGAGGAAGTGGAACCGGCGGTTGGTCCGGAAGGGGTCACCTTCACCGGCGAACATTCGCGCCGGGGCCTCCCCGGCGCGTTTGAACGGAAAGACGCCGGCGGTGAAGGGGAAGTACCCTGGCAGGTTCTCACGCCGCAGGAAGCGGATCAGGCGAGCGTCGTCGTCGATGGCGGGTACCGCCACCCGCCGGATCAGAGTCCCGCTGAGTGTGGTGCGCACCAGCGGGGTGTGGATCTCGGTTCCCCGGACGAGATAGGTCATCTTCTCGCCCTGACGTTCCTCGACGATCGCCGGCCATTGCGCCAGGAGCTCCCTCGTCCAGGGGGCCAGGGCGGCTTCGGCCTCGTCGCGCAGCACGGCGAGGGTGGTGGGTTCCGCCGGCGCCGGGCCCGCGCTGGGGTTGGCGCCGGCCAGTGCCGCAAGGGCCGTCGTCAGATGCTCACGACGGCGGGCCAGCAGCGCCTGACGCTCGGTCTCGGCGTGATAGCCCCGCACCGTCTCGGTGATCTCGGCCAGATAGCGTATCCGGGCGGACGGAATGACCGTGGTCAGACCGGTAGAGGTCCGCCCGCGCACCAGGTGCAACGAGCCGGACACGGTGTGCAGATCGTGTTTGCGTAGCAGCCCGACGAGGTGCTGATACAGGGCGGTCACCCCGTCGTCGTGGAACCGGGCGGCCGAGGTGCCGAAGACGGGCATATCCTCCCAGGACTGGTCGAACGCCTGCCGGTTGCGCACCAGTTGCCGGGCGACGTCACGCCGGGCATCCTCGGCGCCGCGCCGCTCGAACTTGTTCACCGCCACCACGTCGGCGAAGTCCAGCATGTCGATCTTCTCAAGCTGTGAGGCCGCACCGTACTCGGGTGTCATCACGTACAGCGAAACATCGCAGAACGGAACGATCGCCGCGTCACCCTGCCCGATGCCCGGCGTCTCGACGATCACCAGATCGAAACCGGCCGCCTGGCAGGCTTTGATCACATCCGCCAGGGGAGCCGGAACCTCACTGCCCCCCGTGCGCGTCGCCAGGGACCGGAAGAACACGTTCCCTGCCGTGCCATCACCCAGGGAGTTCATCCGGATGCGGTCACCGAGCAGTGCACCGCCGCCCCGCCGACGGCTGGGGTCGATGGCGAGCACCGCGATCCGCAGGCTGTCGCCCTGGTCGAGGCGGAAGCGCCGGATCAGCTCGTCGGTGAGCGAGGACTTTCCCGAACCACCCGTGCCGGTGATACCGAGGACCGGAACCCGCGGGTGGCGGGCGGCCTCGTCCTGCAGCGCCGCCGCGAGCCGCGGGTCCCGGCCCGCCTCGAGCACGGTGATTGCCCGGGCGAGCGCGCCGTGCTCACCAGCCGCCACCGCATCGAGCTTCGGCCCGTCCTCCGTCAGATCGACGTCACAGGCCTCGATGATCATATTGATCATCTTTGCGAGACCGAGCCGCTGCCCGTCCTGCGGGGAGAAGATGCGCGCGACCCCGCGCGCGTGCAGCAGGTCGATCTCCGCCGGCAGGATCACCCCGCCGCCGCCGCCGTAGACCCGGACGTTGCCGGCTCCGCGCGCACGGAGGCGCTCGATGAGGTAGCTGAAGTACTCGACATGCCCGCCCTGATAGGACGACAGGGCGATCCCCTGGGCGTCCTCCTGGATCGCGGCGGTGACGACCTCCTCGACGCTGCGGTCATGCCCGAGATGGATCACTTCGGCGCCCTGCGCCTGCAACAGGCGACGCATGATGTTGATCGCCGCGTCATGCCCATCGAAGAGTGAGGCCGCCGTCACGATCCGGACCGGATGAGCTGGTGTGTGCAGCGTGGCGGCCGGCTCGTGCCGGTTGTCGGAGGACATCGCGTCGGAGGACATCGAAGCGGCTCCCGGGGACGATGTGGCGGGCGGAGATACCTAGAACACTTGGCTTCCCGATAGTAGGACATCCATGTAATAGATGCCACCACGGCCAAGGTGCTGAAGCGGGTGCTGCCAGCCAGTAGTCGGAAAATACGCGTATACGAGTGTGGGGCTGTCTCTCTAGGGAGACAGCCCCACACTCGTATACGTCCGGCGGCGTCCTACTCTCCCACACAGTCCCCCATGCAGTACCATCGGCGCTGAAGAGCTTAGCTTCCGGGTTCGGAATGAGACCGGGCGTTTCCCCTTCGCCAAAACCACCGAAACACTATCCAGATATACCAGCCGAACCGGCCGTACACCCGAGAACCGCACAGTGGACGCGTAGCACCTTCGAAGACAAGCCCTCGGCCTATTAGTACCGGTCAGCTCCATGCGTCACCGCACTTCCACCTCCGGCCTATCAACCCGATCATCTAGTCGGGGGCCTTACCAGGCTACCCTGTGGGAGACCTCATCTCGAAGCAGGCTTCCCGCTTAGATGCTTTCAGCGGTTATCCCTTCCGAACGTAGCCAACCAGCCATGCCCTTGGCAGAACAACTGGCACACCAGAGGTTCGTCCGTCCCGGTCCTCTCGTACTAGGGACAGCCCTTCTCAAGTCTCCTGCGCGCGCGGCGGATAGGGACCGAACTGTCT
>NZ_MRUJ01000209.1:0-10250 GCF_002099325.1 Frankia sp. KB5
GCCCGCCGGGCGGACGCCAGCGGGCGGCGTCCGCCGCGCTGTCAGTGCAGGCCGAGGGTGTGCAGGACGGGCGTCGGGATCGTCATGGCCATGACGAGCAGGGTCGCCGCCGCGGTGATCTCGATGAGTCCGCCGAGGATGTCTCCGGTGATCCCGCCGAAGCGCGTGAGCAGATACCGCCGGAGCAGAAACGAGACGCCTGTCCCGACCCAGACCGCGAGGACCGCTCGCAGCGCCCGGCCGGGGCCGCCGCCGTCGAAGTCCAGCAGTCCGGCCAGCGCCGCGACGGCGCAGACTGCCAGGAAGGACAGCGCCGCGTCCCGGGTCCGCACGGTTCCCGCGACCAGCGCACCGAGGCCATCCGGCCGAGCCGGCGGGACGGCGCCGGTACAGGCCAGGGTGGCCGCGAGCCTGCTGGTCATCGCGGCGACCAGAATCGACAGCGTGCCGCGGTGCGCCGAGATCGTCGTGCTCAGGGCCCCGACCTGGAGCAGCACCACGAACAGGACGATGATCGCTCCGAAGGCCCCGATGGTCGACTCGCGCATGATCTCCAAGGCGCGATCCCTGCCCCGCGCTCGCCAGGCGCCGAGCCCGTCCCCGAGATCGGCCAGCCCGTCGAGATGCAGGCCCCGGGTGACCAGAGCGAGCACCGTGACGCCGACGACGGCCGGCAGCAGGGTCTGGGCGCGCTGACCGGGAACCGCCGTGACGATCCGGGTGGCGAACACCGCACTGCCGGCGAGCAGCCCCAGGGCCAGGCCGACGAAGGGCGCCAGGGCCATCGCCCGGCCCGCGAGCCGCCGGTCGGTGTGCTCCGGGCCCCGCAGCGGCAGGACGGTGAGCAGCGTGAATGCTGTTCTTGCCTCGAGCATCACGGGGCACCGGCCGCGGGGCCCGAGTCCCCTTGGCCGCCGCCGACCTCGGCTTTCCCGCTGACACCGGCCTGGTCGAACGTCGCCATCTCGGCCAGCGTGGCCTGGGCCGCCCGCAGGAACGGAACGGCGAGGAGCGCACCGGTGCCCTCCCCGAGACGCAGGCCGGCGTCGACCAGGGGGGTCAGACCGAGTGCGTCCAGTGCGATTCCCTGGGCGGGCTCGGTGGACCGGGTGCCGGCCACCCACCACTGGCTTGCTCCTGGGGCGATCCGCTCTGCGGCCAGTGCCGCCGCGCAGACGATCACACCGTCGAGGATGACCGGCGTCCGTCGCACGGCGGACTGCGCCAGCAGCCCGGCCAGGGCGAGCAGATCGGCTCCACCGACGATCCGCAGCACCGAATGCGCGTCGCCGGTGAACGGCCGGCCGCGCCGCATCGCGTCCCGGATCGCGGCCGTCTTGAGCATCCAACGTTGGTCGTCGATCCCCGTCCCGCGGCCGACTACCTCGATCGGCTCCCGGTCGCACAGCAGCGCCACGATGGTGGCTGCGGGGGTTGTGTTGCCGATCCCCATCTCGCCGGGAACAAGCAGGTCCGCGCCCGCGTCGATCTCCTCGTCCGCGATGAGTCGGCCGACGGCGAACGCGGCGTCCGCCTCCGCGACCGACAGCGCGTCGGTGCGGTCGATCCGTCCGCTCGACCGTCGCACCCGATAGCGCTCCGGTGCGGCCGATCCATCCACCCCGCCCGGCGTGAGGGGCCGCGCGGTGTCCACGGACACGTCCACCACGCGCACGGCGGCCCCGACCTGGCGGGCCAGCACGTTGACCGCCGCGCCGCCCGCGGCGAAGTTCGAGACCATCTGGGCGGTCACGTCGCTGGGGAAGGCGGACACCCCGGCCTGGGCGACACCGTGGTCGCCGGCGATCACGACCGCCCGGATCCGGGCGAAGGGACGGGGTGGGCAGGTCGCCTGTGCGCCGGCGAGCCAGATGGACAGATCCTCGAGCCGGCCCAGCGCCCCGGGTGGCTTGGTCAGTTCGGTCTGCCGCTGGCGAGCCGCCGCCATCGCGTCGGAGTCCAACGGGGGAACGGCGGGAACGGCGCTGCCTGACGCATCGGGATCCACGGGATCCTTACTACCTGATCCGCTCGGTCGGCAACGCACCACATCCCCGCGAAGGTATCTCCCAGTGGTCCCCGTACCGCATGATTGTGCCGATCGGCGCGGCCGGGACGGTTGGTCCTTGCCGGCCGGCCCGGCCGGCAGGTGGCTGGCCTCGGGCGGCAATGACCGCACCGTGCGGGTCTGGCGGGTGAGCGACGGCGCGGCCCGGTCCTGCCGGTGGCTTCCCGCGACCGAACCGGCCGGTCTCATCGTGGCCTGCTCGGCCGGGCTCTACCGCTACGACTTCGTCACGGGAGGATTCGTCCCGTGAGGACGCTATGACCGCTCGTGCGGGAACGGTCGCAGCCGGAGGGGGATGCCCGCGACCACCTGCCACACCTCGTCGGCCTCGGCCGCGAGATCGGCGTTGAGACGGCCGAGCACGTCGCGGAACCGGCGGCCGGCCTCGGCCGGGGGAACGACCCCGGAACCGACCTCGTCCGTGACCGCGACGACCCGACGGCCGGTGGCCCGCCAGGCGTCAACGAGCTCCTCCGCGCGGATGCGCAACTCGTCCGGACGGTCCAGCCAGGCGCCGACCCACAGCCCCAGACCGTCGATGAGCAGCGGTGGTCCGGGAGAGCGCAACAGGGGAACCAGGTCGACCGTCTCCACGGTCGTCCAGGCGGCCGGGCGCCGCCGCCGGTGTGCGGCGATCCGCTCGGACCACTCGGCGTCGGCCGGATCAGGCGGCGCCGACGTCGCGACGTAGACCACCTCCGGTTCGGYGAGCAGCCGGCGTTCGGCCTCGGCCGACTTCCCCGACCGAGCACCCCCCGTGATCAGGACCCGGTGTGGTGCCGGGAGCACCGGACTCTGCCACCGCCCTGGTGCCCGTGGTGGCTGCGACGGCTGCGACGGCTGTGATGGCTGCCGCCGGGCGGCCGGGACGATGTCATAGACGGTCCCGTCCGCCGGTGCCAGCGCGCCGACGAGGTGGAGCCGGCGGGCCAGTTCGTCGCCGGGCGGGTTGCGGTGACTCAGATGGACGGCCAGTACCAGGGTGCTCGGCACCACGGCGCCGCGGCGGCGCAGCTCGGCCACGAGCTGACCGAAGGTGTCGAGGTCAAGGTGCTCGCCGAACCCCGGCCGGTCGCCGTTGTTCTCCTCCRGCAGCACGACGTCGTAGGCGCGGCCGGTGACCGCCTCGAGCGTCTCCGCCGGCAGCGGCGCCGCGGTGTCGCAGCCGTACAGCAGACGTCCACCGTCCGGCGCCGTCACGTCGTAGAGCACGGCCGGCCCGATGCTCGCGTCACCGTGCTGGGCGGCGACCGGTCGAACGAGATAACCCCGATCGCTCGGGGACTCCTGATCCTCCGGGGATCCCCGGTCCTCCGCGGCCTGCCGATCGTCCGCGCCGAGGCGCAGGGGTCCGGGTGTCGTCGGCGTGCCCCCGGGCACCACGGCGATCAGCCGCAGCGGCGAGCCGTCCCGGTCCGGATCGGAGCGCTCCCAGCGAGCCAGGAACTCCCGGCACGCCGCCAGCGCCGCCGGCGGACCGACCACGTCGAGGGGCCGTCCCGCGGCTGTCGACCACGAGCGCCACATCAGGCTCTCGGGCCCCAGATGATCGGGATGGGCGTGACTGATCAGCAGATGACGCAGCCCCGATAGGCGTACTCCGAGCCGGGCAGCGGTCCGGGGCACGTCGGGACCACAGTCGATCAGCAGGGCGTCGTCGATCAGAACGGCCGTCTGCCCGCGTACTTCGTGTTCCCTGGCCCAGGCACAGGATGCGCAGTCGCACCACGGGTTGGGCCAGCCGTCCGCCGAGCCGGTGCCGAGCAGCGTCACCTTCATCGTGTTCCGTCTCCCGGATCCCGTTGCGCCCCGGATCCCCCCGGATCCCGCCTCTCCGGGTTCTCAAGCCTGCCAGGCTCCGTGGCCCGCGGAACCTCAGACGTGCGGGTGGCGCTTGCGCTCCCACAGGGTCATGAGGGTGAGCACCACCGCCAGCAGGAAGATTGCCGCGAAGGTGACGAGCGCGGCGGCCCACCAGGTCAGGGGAGCTTCCTCGTGTTCCACGGACTCGGCCACGATGGCCGCTGCGTTGTAGACGGTCGTTCCCACGCGGGTTCTTCCTCCTTGTACCGACGTACTGCTCACGCAGACGTGCCTGTCGTGCGGACCTGCCTTCGACGCGGCTGTGCTCACCGTGCGGACATGCCGCCGGCTCGCACGACCGGCGATGACCGGTGACGCCGGCTTCGCGATCGTGGTGGTCGCGATGCYGTCCGGGCATCCACCGGAACTGAYGTTACCGACGTTCACGACATCCTGGCGCGGGTATCGCCGACCGCGCCAGTAGCACGGGCCGACCAGACCCGGGCCCGCGGGCCGGTCGACCAGTGCCACGATGGATCATCGGCCCTGGCGTGGGGCCGGGAGTCCCGCGTCGGCGGGGTGCACGCGGTTGGATGGGACGACCGGCCGGCGCACTGGCCGATCACGGCCGGCGGCTCCAGCGCGGGCCGCCCGGGTGGGAAGGACACACTCATGACCTGGACCTGGCGCTACGAAGGCGATGACGGCACGATCACGATGGTCGGCGGGGACTCGACCTCTGAGTCGTTCACCAGCCAGGGAGACGCTGAGACGTGGCTCGGGGAGACCTGGCGTGACCTGCTCGATGCGGGGGTGGCGCAGGTGACGCTCCTCGATGCCGGCCGTCGCGTCTACGGGCCGATGAGCCTGCGCCCGGTGACCTGAGCCGCCTCCGCCCGTGCCGGTCCCGACCGGTGCCGGTCCCGATTCGCGCCGACCGAACCGCCTCTTGACGAGAGGTCGGCTAACGATGTTAGCTGGCAGCGTTGGCTGACGACGTTGGCTGACGACGTTGGCTGACGACGTTGGCCTGTCCGGTGTGGTCCGGCCGGCCGAACCATCGAGATCGCTCAGGCCGGCGCCGGGCCGTTCCGCTCGACAGAGAGGGTGCAGATCTTGACCGAGCACAACAACCCGTCCACTCCGGCCGAAGYGCATTACCTCGCCCCCGGATGGTTCACCCGTAACGTGGCCAACCGCGCCGTCGCGGCGTTGACCCGGGCGGGGATCAGCCTCCTGGGCAGTCGGATCCTCGAGGTACGCGRCCGGATCAGCGGCGAGCCGCGCCGGACCCCGGTGAACCTGCTCATCTTCGACGGGCAGCAGTACCTGGTCTCGGCGCGAGGGCACGGCCAGTGGGTGCGTAATCTGCGCGCGGCCCAAGGCGAGCTATGCCTGCTGCGTGGCCGGTCGCGCACGCGTTACTCCGCGACCGAGCTGGATCCGGCGGCGAGCGTCGCCGTGCTGCGGGCCTACCTGCGGCGGTGGAAGGCCGAGGTCGGCGCCTTCTTCGACGGGGTCGGGCCGGACTCGCCCGATGAGGAGATCCGTCGGATCGCGCCCCGCCACCCCGTCTTCGTGATCACACCGGCGTGAACACGGGGGCGGCGACCTCACCGGTGCGGGCGGAATCCGGGCCGGCGCCGGTGCGGGGAGCACGGTCGGTGGCGCAGGCGCGGCCGGTCGGCGAGCCGCCATTGCCCAGGATCGCGCCCCGCCCGGTCCTAGGCCTCGTCTCGCCGCGGGTCACCGAGATCATCACGGTCGCGCGGGGGGTGCTGGAGACCGAGGGGGCGGGGGCGCTGACGATGCGCCGGATCGGTGATCTCCTCGGTATCCGGGCGCCGTCGCTGTACAAGCATCTCGCGGGTAAGCCGCAGCTCGAGGCCAAGCTGATCGAGACCATGCTCATGGAGATCGGGGACCTGCTCCACGACGTGGTCGACCGCGGCGGTGCCGCGGAGGTGGTCCCGGCCCTGCTGGCCGCGTACCGGGGCTATGCCCAAGCCCATCCGAACCTCTACCGCCTGGTCACCGCCGGTTCGCTGAACCGTCGGCTACTGAGCGCCGACGTCGAGGACTGGGCGGGGGAGCCATTCTACCGGGCGGCCGGGGAACCCTATCGTGCGCAGGCCCTGTGGGCCGCCGCGCACGGCACGATGATCCTCGAACTGGACGGCCGCTATCTGCCAGGATCCGATCTCGACCGGACCTGGCAGGCGCTGGCCTCCGCTTTCCGCCGAACCGACCCGGCTGGCGACCAGCCTGGCTGATCTGATCTGATCTGATCAGATCAGATCAGATCAGATCTGATTCGGTTCGGGGTAGCCGGCGGGCCCGGGGCCAGGCCTGGAGGCAGGCCCGGGTCAGGCCCGGGTGACGACCTCGGCGAGCACGTCGTCGATCCGATCAAGCAGCGCCGTGTCGAGCGTCACGCCGGCAGCCTTGACGTTCTCCCGTACCTGCTCCGGCCGGGACGCGCCGATGATCGCTGAGGCGACGTTGTCGTTCTGCAGCACCCAGGCGACGGCGAGCTGCGCCATCGACAGCCCGGCGTCCGCGGCGATCGGCCGCAGCTCCTGCACCGCGGTCAGCACGTCGTCGCGCAGCAGCCGGGAGATGAAGGTGGAACCGGTTTCACCGGTGGCCCGGCTGCCGGCCGGCGGTGGCTGACCGGGCGGGTACTTGCCGGTGAGCACGCCTTGGGCGATCGGCGACCAGACGATCTGGGAGATCCCGGCCTTCCGGCTGACGGGCACGATGTCGGCCTCGATGGTCCGCCACAGCATCGAGTACTGCGGCTGGTTGGAGATGATGCGGTCCAGCCCCAGCTCGCTGGCCAGCCGGACGGCGTCGCTGATCTGCGCGGCGCTCCACTCGGACACGCCGACGTAGAGCACTTTGCCGGCGCGGACGAGGTCGTCGAAGGCCCGCAGGGTCTCTTCGATCGGCACCGTCGGGTCGTACCGGTGTGCCTGGTAGAGGTCGAGATGGTCGGTGCGCAGACGGCGCAGCGAGGCGTGCGCGGACTCGATGATGTGCTTGCGACCGAGGCCCTTGTCGTTCTCCCCCGGGCCGGTGGGCCAGTAGACCTTGGTGAACAGCTCGTAGGACTCCCGGCRCACGCCCTGCAGCGCTTCGCCCAGGACGCTCTCGGCGCGGGTACCGGCGTAGACGTCCGCGGTGTCGAATGTGGTGATGCCCTCGTCGAGGGCGGCACGCACACAGGCGGTCGCCGCGTCCGCCTCGATCTGGTCACCATGGGTGATCCAGTTGCCGTAGGAGATCTCACTGACCGACAGGCCGCTGCGCCCAAGACGTCGATGCTTCACGTGACGACCTTAGCCGTCGGCCCTGACCGTCGATCAGGGGCGCGGGTCGGAGCGGGAGACCCGCGGGCGGGGGAGTCGCCAGCGCCGCGGCAGTAGCGCGCGCTGYGCGGCGTAGGCCCGCACCCGCACCCGGGAGTCCGGGTACTTCTCCGCGACGCGCCGGCTCACCTGCCAGGAGAGCAGGATCGAGTCGATGACGACCGCGACGATCCCGAGCAGCATCAGCAGGGTCGCGGCCAGCCTGATCGATGCGTTCGGGACCAGTCCGCCGACGAAGTAGACGACGGCGATCGGCAAGAAGAACGATCCGACGTTGATCCGCGTGTCCACGAAGTCGCGGGTCAGTACGCGCTCGGGCGCGCGTTCACGCGCTGGCAGCCGGCTGACGTCGCCGGACATCATCGCCGCGCGGTACTCCTGGCTCTGCCTGCGTCGCGCGGCCCGCGCCTCCTGCTTGTTCGCCGAGACGCCGAGCGCACCACCGGGCTTCGTACGGGCGGCCCGCGCCTCCGCCCGGCGGGGCGTGGGCCGGCCCTTGGCCGCCGTGCGCCGCGGATCGGCGACCTTCTCCTGTTCGACCCTCTCCACCTGCTCGGCGATCGGGTCCCCGGGGCCGGGGCCGGCATCGGGGCCGGCGGAGTTGCGTCGTTTCAGCAGAGCCATCAGGGCAGCGCCAACATCTGGTCGAGAGCCTTCCGGGCATAGGTGRCCACGTCCGGGTCGACGGTGATGYGGTTCACCGTCTCACCCCGTACGAGGGACTCCAGCGCCCACACGAGGTGGGGCATGTCGATCCGGTTCATGGTGGAGCAGAAACACACCGTACGGTCCAGGAAGACGATGGTCTTGTCAGGGTGCCTCGTCGCCAGCCGCTGCACCAGGTTCAGCTCGGTACCGATCGCGAACGCCGATCCGGCGGGAGCGGCAGCGACGACCGAGATGATGTACTCGGTCGAGCCGACGAGGTCGGCCGCGGTGACGACCTCCCGCCGGCACTCGGGGTGGGCGAGCACCGTCACCCCGGGGATCCGGCGGCGGACCTCGTCGACGCTGTCGCGGGTGAACCGGCCGTGCACCGAGCAGTGACCCCGCCAGAGGATCATCTTCGCCGCGCGCAGTTGCCGGCGGGTCAGTCCTCCCGAGGGCTTGCGGGGGTCGTAAACGACGCAGTCCTGCTCGCTTGTCCCCAGTTCACCGATGGCGGTGTTGCGGCCGAGGTGCTGGTCCGGCAGGAAAAGCACCCGGGCACCCCCGCGCTCGCCGAAGGCCCACTCCAGCGCGCGCCTGGCGTTCGACGAGGTGCAGATCGTCCCGTCGTGGCGCCCGGTGAACGCCTTGATCGCGGCCGAGGAGTTCATGTAGCTCACCGGAACGGTATCGGCGGCGACTCCCGCATCGAGCAGATCGTCCCAGGCCTGCTCGACCTGCTCGGCGGTGGCCATGTCCGCCATCGAGCAGCCGGCGGCGAGGTCCGGCAGGATCACCTGCTGGTGCGCGCCGGTGAGGATGTCGGCGCTTTCCGCCATGAAGTGCACGCCGCAGAAGACGATCGCCTCGGCCTGCGGCCGCGCGGCGGCCTGCTGGGCCAGCTTGAACGAGTCGCCGGTCACGTCGGCGAAGGCGATGACCTCGTCGCGCTGGTAGTGGTGCCCGAGGATGAACGCCCGATCACCCAGCGCCCGCTTCGCCGCCGCGGCGCGGGCTGTGAGGGCCGGATCGGCCGCCGGGGGGAGTTCACCCGGACAGTCCACGCCACGCTCGCTGGCCGGGTCGGCCTGGCGGCCGAGTAGCAGCAGGGCCAGCGGTGATGGAGTCACACCGACCCGGCCTAGGGCCGGGTCGCGAGCAGGGATGGGGCCGCGCCGCAGGGTCGGGTTGGTGGTCATGGCGCTCCTCCGGTCGACCGGCCCTCGGCCTGGCCGCCTCGTCGTCCGCGGCGGCCGACCGAACGATCCCGCCGGACCCGTCCACGAATGGTCGATGAGACTCTAACTCCCGGCGCCATCGTATGCCGAGCTCTTCGTGGTCARCTGGCGGCCAGACGAAGGTCACTAACGTGAACGGGAGTGACCACCGTCTCCAGGCATGGTCGGGATCTCGACGTGGTTGGCCCGCGCCGACGTCGCTACCATAGGAAGCGGATCCCGGCCGACGGTGTTGGGCATGGATGTCGGCACAGTGGCAGTGCCGTGCCCGGGGGGTGTGCGCCGGATGGTCGGCGGYGCCCTGCGTAYAAGTCAACCGGAACTAGTGGCCTGGCTTGCCAGGCACGTCCACCAAGGGCAGGAGTAGTCCCTATGACCGTTCAGGACACCACGGCACCCGCGACGCAGTCCTCGAGCGTCGTCCTCACCGACACCGCCGCAGGCAAGGTGAAGACCCTGCTCGAGCAGGAGGGTCGGGATGACCTCAAGCTGCGTATCGCGGTGCAGCCCGGAGGCTGCTCGGGCATGCGCTACCAGCTGTTCTTTGACGAGCGGTCCCTCGACGGCGACACCGTCATCGATTTCTCCGGTGTCAAGGTGGCGGTGGACCGGATGAGTGCCCCGTACCTCGGCGGGGCGACGATCGACTTCGTCGACACGATCGAGAAGCAGGGTTTCACTATCGATAACCCGAATGCCCAGGGTTCCTGCGCCTGCGGCGACTCGTTCCACTGATGCGCTGAGCACCGGGCCGTCCCTCCTGCTCGCGTCTCGACGCGAGTCCCGGGTGCGGTTCGGTGACCGGTTGATCAGACTGGTACGTCCGGGAGAGCCTGGTCCGGCCCTTGTTCGTCGGACCGGGCTCTCCCGCATGTGCTGCGTCGGTATCCGCTTGTGCCGGTATTCATCGTTTCCCTTGCCGGCGGGCCGCCGGAATCACGGGACACCGCGATCTGACGCCTCGTAATTCTGACGCCTCCGTGATGACGCGTGTGAACCAGCGCGAGCCGGTGGTTCCGGGCTTCGGGCAATGCCACTTCCACTAAGTCGATCAAGCTGCTACCTGGGGTTTCGTGGGGTTGGCGAGCCTGATCGTGGGCGGGGCGTGGTGGCGGAGGCCGC
>NZ_MRUJ01000210.1:0-22547 GCF_002099325.1 Frankia sp. KB5
CTCCGGGCCATACCCACCGATCATCTCCTCGGCGGACAGGCCGGAGGCCCTGGCAGCCGCCTGGTTCACCGCCCGGTAGCGCAGGCCGCGGTCGAAGACCGCGAATATGATCGGCGCCGTGTCGAACACCCGCAGACACAGCAGCGCCTCTTCCCACCGGGYGAGTGCCGGCGGGTCCGGCAGGCCGGGCCGAGGCCCGCRGRTGTCGYTGCGTACCTGACCATCGGGCTGCGGCGTCGGGTTCATCTCGGGACCAGTCCTGCCGGGGCCGGAGCCGCCGGTCACCGTCGGAGACTCGGGCGGGTAGAGACGCATCCAAGTGTGGGACAATCCCACCACCTGCGCTAACGGAAGCGGCAGCAGCATCCGAAAACAGCGGCATCCCGAAAACAGGGGATGTCGGGATGGGTGCCGCCAGCGGACCCGCCGTGCCCGGTGCGCACGTGTGCGGACCGGGCACGGCGACGAGGGGATGGCTCTGCTCTAGACCACGACGTCGCGGGAAGACCGGCCCCGCTGTTCCCGAGGGTGCCGCTGTTCCCGAGGGTGCCGCTGTTCCCGAGGGTGCCGCTGTTCCCGAGGGTGCCGCTGTTCCCGAGGGTGCCGCCGCCGCCCGGTCTGCCGGTCCCCGTCGCGGCGGACCAGCCCACGGGTGACACCGCACGGGTCGTCATGCGGCGGGGTACACGGCTCGCACTCGGCCTCGATGGTCGCGTGAGTGATGCCGTGCCGCGCGGCGAGCATCGCCTTGATCGCATCGGACACCGATCGGGCCTGCGCCAGGCTGGGATGGCCCCCGTCGCCGTGGGCACTGTCGAGATGGCCGAGCTCCAGATGCACCGACGCGGCGAGGAGTCGGTCGGACAGGCTCCAGACGTGCAGGTCATGCACGTCGAGGACATGAGGGTCGCGCAGGATGTCGGCACGCACCGCCGCGACGTCCAGGCTCGCCGGGGTTGCCTCCAGCAGCACCCGTGAGGCACTCGCCAGCAGCCGCGCCCCCTGGACGGCGATGAGCAGCGCGATCACCAGCGAGACCAGCGGATCCAGCCAGTACCAGCCACCGACCAGCCAGATGGCCCCGCCGGCGGCGGCGACCGCCAACGATACCGCGGCGTCCCCGGCGAGGTGCAGCACCGCGGCCCGGGTGTTGAGATCACCATCGCCGCCGTGGACCACCCACGCGCTGACCCCGTTGACAACGGCGGCGGCCAACGCGACGGCGACCACCACTCCCCCATCCACGAAACCGGTCGAACCGAGGCGCCGCAGGGACTCCACCGCCAGCAGCGCCGTCACGACCAGCACGGCGGCGGCGTTGGCCTGCGCGGCAAGCACCGGCCAACGCACCCCGCCGAAGGTGCGGCTCGCCGACGGCGGCCGCCGGGACAGTGCCACCGCGACGAGCGCGAGCACCACGCCGGCAGTGTCGGTCAGGTTGTGCCCGGCGTCGGCGAGCAGACCGACCGAACCGACCGCGAGCCCCGCCGCCGCCTGCCCGATCACGATGGCGATGTTCAATGCGGTCGCCAGCAGCAGCCGGCGCCGTTGGCCGGCACTCCCGGGCGTCTCGGAAACACCATGACCATGACCATGACCATGGCTGTGGCCGTGACCGTGACCGTGGCCGTGATCCCGGCCACGACGATCATCGTGGCCGGCGCCCTGGTCACCGAAGGTGCCGGTGCTGGTCATGCGTCGCACGCACCGGCCAGGGCGGCACGGTCGGCGGCGCCCCCGGAGCCGACGTCATCAGCACCACCGGCCTCGCCAAAGACCCCACCGCGGGCCCCGCCGAGRCTCCCCGGCGCGGCAGCCGCGACGGGGGCGGTGACGTTCGGGTGGATGTGGTCGGTGTCGACGGCCAGGACGACGCCGAGAAGATCGTCCAGGGCATGGCGGAGCTTGTCATCGGCGAGCTCGTAGCGCTGCCGGCGACCCTCCGGCGTGGCGACGACCAATCCGCAGCCACGCAGACAGGCCAGATGATTGGACAGATTCGTGCGCCCCACCCCGAGGATCTCCGCAAGATCCGAGGGGTAGGCCGCGCCCTCCCGCAGTACCAGCAGCAATCTGGCCCGCGTCGGGTCGGACAGCGCGTGCCCGAATCGGGCGAGCACCTCGGCATGCGAGGCAACCTTCACCATGCTTCAACGGTACAGCCGGTCCTGACGTCAGCCAACGCTGAACGGAACCGGCTACCGCCCCGTCGGACGGCGACAGGAATCCGTCGCGCCACCGACCTCCCGGGCCGAGTGCGCGAACTTCTCCGGGTACGTGTGCTTCGGCCGGCGAATTTGGGGGACCTGAGGATGGTCTGCGGGCCCTGGACCGTGCCCTGCTCCCCATAACGTGGCCGCCGCGCGATCAGGCGGACCCCTGTGTCCGAGACCCGGGCCAAGTCGGCGCGACGGTCAGGCGTCGAAGAGAGCGCTGACGGACTCGCCGTTGTGGATGCGGCGGATGGCCTCGGCGAGCGCCGGGGCGACCGTGAGAATCTTCAGCTTCGGCACTCGGTCCCCCGCCGGAATTGGCACCGTGTTCGTGCACACGATCTCGGCGACCTCGGGCTGGTCGCCGATGCGCTTAAGCGCACCCGCCGCAAACAGCCCGTGCGTACACGCCACCCGCACCGACCGCACGTTCAGCTCACGCAGCCGCTCAAGCAGCTCGAGCACGGTGCTACCCTTGGCGATCTCGTCGTCGAGCACGATGACGTCCCGGCCAGCCACGTCACCGATGACCGTGCTGATGCTGACCCGGTCGTCGGCGAAACGCTGCTTGGCCCCCGCCGCCACCCGCACCCCGAGCATCCGGGCGAACGCCGCCGCCTCCTTGGCGTTGCCGAGGTCCGGGGAGACCACCGTCGTGTTCGACAGCTCGTAGTGACGGAAGTGCGCGGCAAGTTCCCGCAACGCATGCAGATGATCCACCGGCACGCTGAAGAAACCATGGACCTGCGGCGAGTGCAGGGTCATGGCGAGGACGCGGTTCGCACCCGCGRTGACGAGCAGGTCCGCGACCAGCCGCCCGCCGATCGAGATCCGCGGCGCGTCCTTCTTGTCCGAGCGGGCATAGGCATAGTGCGGCAGCACGACCGTCGTGCGCGYCGCCGACGCCCCGCGCGCCGCGTCCAGCATCAGCAGCAGCTCGACGAGGTTCTCCTGCACYGGTGCGACCAGCGGCTGGATGAGGAACACGTCGCGTTCCCGGCAGTTCGCGGGAAGCTGGACCTCCAGGCAGTCGTTGGCAAAACGCTGCACCCGCACCCGATGCAGCGGCACGTCAAGGTGTGTGCAGATCTCCTCGGCGAGACTCGGATGGGCACTGCCGCTGAAGACGGCGATGTCTCGCACGAACCGCTCCTCGTTCCCTGTTCTCGGTGTCCCCGGTCTCGGTGTCCCCGGTCTCGGTGTCCCCGGTCGACGTCCGATGGACCCGCCCGTCCCGGATGGTATCGACCAGAGGCCGAGTCATGCCGAGGTCCCTAGCGCCTCCCGGATCGACACCCGAGTCCCGCCACGCTTCACCGCATTGCCGTACACCCTCCCGGCCAGCCAGACCAGTGCCCCGATCAGCGCGAGCGTCAGCGCCATCGCGACCACCACCTGCCACCCCGCCACGCTGCCGATCCCGATCACCATCGGCATCAGGACCGGCGCGAACAGCGGAATCATCGCCAGCGCCAGGATGAGGCCGCTGTCCGGCGATCCCGGCAGCACCGAGATGCCCAGCACGTACGGGACAACGATCAGCAAGATCATCGGTGCCGTGACCCCGCCGGCGTCCTCCTGCCGAGACACCAGTGCCCCGGCGGCCGCGAACAGCAGCGCGTACACGGCAAACCCGAGCAGATACCACAGCAGCGCCAGYGCGACCGACCCGATCGCGATCCCGGCCGGAATGTCGAGCTGCCCGGTGGTCAGGCCCAACGACACGCCGACCACCCCGATCAGCGTCAACTGACCGAGAGCCACGGCGCCGATCCCGATGACCTTGCCGGCCATCAGCTGCCACGGACGCACGGTCGCCAGCAGCAGCTCCACCACCCGGCTGCTCTTCTCCTCGATCACCCCCTGCGCCACGGCCGGGCCGAAGATCAGCAGAGACAGGTAGATCAGCCCGCCGGAGAGCAGGCCGAGCAGCAACCGGGCCCCGTCCTGTTCCGAGGCCGGCCGCAGGGCGCTGACCTGGACCGTGGCCGCGGACACGGCTCGCCCCACGACGGCCGGATCACCACCGAGCCCCACGACCTGGCGCTCGAGCGCGACCTGCCGGGCGGCGAGGCTCAACACCGACGTCAGCCGGTCGCCGAGCTCCTTCTTGACGACCACCCGGTAGACGGCGTTCCCCGCCGCGCCAGGGGTCGCAACCACGCGGACGAACGCGTCGACGTCACCGTCGAGCACGGCCCGCTCGCCGACCGCCCGATCCGCCACCGCACGGACCTCGACGTTCTCGCCCAGCGACCGGGCCGCAGCCTCKACCGTCGCCGCCTGCCGGAAGTCGACCGCGGTAAACGCGATCCGGCTCGCYGACGAGCCGCCGGTCAGGGACGTCAGCAGCACCATGGCGCCGATCCCGAGGACGAACAGCCCCGTGGTGATCCGGAAGGCCCGCGACCTGGTCCTGGTCACGATCTCCCGCCGGGCGATCAGCCGGATCACCCGGCCCGACACCTGCGCCGCGCCATCCAGCCCCCGCACGCTCACGCCGCGTTCTCCGGGAACGCCCCACTCCCCGGCTGCTGCCCGGCCTGCACGACGACGTTACGGAACAGCTCGGTCAACGACGGCCGGCGACGACGGAACTCCCGCACCGGGCCCGTGGCCAGCGCCGCGCGCAGTACCGCCTGGTCGTCGGCGCCCGCGGTGAGGCCCAGCACCGTCCGCGGCCCGTCCCGGTGACGCACGACGACCCCCGGTATCCCGTCGGCCCAGCCCGGCGGCGCCGCCGGCGCGTCCACCACCACCTGCAGATCACCACCCGCGCGCAACTCGTCAACCGAACCGCAGGCGACCATCCGGCCCGCCCGCACGATCCCGACCCGGTCGCACAACCGCTCGACGAGATCGAGCTGATGGCTGGAGAACATCACCGGAACCCCGGCGGCGCGACGCTCCCGCAGCACCTCGCTCATCACGTCGACGGCCACCGGGTCCAATCCGGAGAACGACTCGTCGAGTATCAGGACGACCGGATCGTGCACGAGCGCGGCGGCCAGCTGCACCCGCTGCTGGTTCCCGAGGCTGAGCTTCTGCACCTCGTCGTCCAAGCGGCTGGACACCCCCAGCCGCTCGGTCCACCGCGCCACTRCCCGACGGGCTGCCGGCAGCCCCATTCCGTGCAGTTGCGCGAGGTAGACGAGCTGCTCACCCACCCGCATCCGCGGATAYAGACCGCGTTCCTCCGGCATGTAGCCGATCCGGCGGCGGGTGCGTAACGTCAGCGGAACGCCGTCATAACGCACGACCCCGGAATCCGCCGCGAGCACCCCGAGGGCGATACGCATCGTCGTCGTCTTCCCGGCACCGTTGCTGCCGACGAACCCGAACAGCTCGCCGGCCCGCACCTCGAACGTCATCGACTCCAACGCGACGACGTCGCCGTACCGTTTCGACACCCCGTCGATTTCGAGCCGTCCATCGCCCACCTGCACCAGCTTTCCACGGCGTTCCAGGTAACGGTCAACCCCTGCCTCTGCCACCCAGATGCTATTCGCGGTGGTTTTCATGATCAGTTTTGCGTGGTGCGACGATGTCAACACCGTTGATTATCAGGATGCGCCGGGGGGGACGAACGGCAGGCCGGCGGGTGTGCCCTCGGCGAGCAGGCGGCGCAGGGCGCCTGTGTCGAGATGGTCGGCGACGAGGTCACCGAGGGCGTCGAGGCGGCGCTGCCGAGCATCGGCGAAGCACGTGAACGCCGGGACGAACGAACGCCCCGCGGCCGTGGCCACGTCGGCGAGATAGGCGCGGCGGAACGCGTCGTTCTCCAGCACCCCGTGCCAGCTCGTGCCGGCGACCGCGCCGACGCGCACCCCGTCCGCGGCGAACGGCGCGCTGTCCGGATGCTCCTCGACGGTCAGCCGCCCGTGCCGGATCTCGTAGCCGGTCAGCGGTCGGCCGGCGGCATCGGTGGCCGCGCGCCGACCGAGCAGCTTCACCGGGTCGAACGTGGTGATGACCGGGAGCAGGCCGAGACCATCGACCTCGCCCGCACCCGATTCGACGTCGTCACGGATGCGACGGCCGAGGATCTGGTAGCCGCCACAGATACCCAGCACCGGACGGGCCGCGGCGGCGCGTTCGGCGAGGGCCGCGGCGAGACCACGGCGACGCAGCCAGCGCAGGTCCTCGACGGTGGAACGGGTGCCCGRCAGGATCACGAGGTCGGCGTCGGCGAGCTCGTCCGGTCGGGTGGCCAGGCGCACCGCGACCCCGGGCTCGACGCGCAACGCGTCGATGTCGGTCACGTTCGACAGCCGGGGCAGCCGGATGACGGCGACCCGCAGCACCTCCCGCCGACCGCCGTGCGAGGCAGGCCGCGCCTCGGGACAGGGCTCGGCGTCGGGACAGGGCTCGGCGTCGGGGAAGGGCTCGGCGTCGGGGAAGGCAGCGAGGTCGAGGGAGTCCTCGACGTCCAGCCACAACCCCGCCTTCCAGGGGACGACGCCGTGCACCGGCCGGCCGGTGAGCCGTTCGATCTGGCGCAGTCCGGGTTCGAGCAGTCGGGCGTCGCCACGGAACCGATTGATCACCCAGCCGGCAACCAACGCCTGGTCGGCCGCATCGAGCAGGGCCAGCGTGCCGAACAGGGCGGCGAAGACCCCGCCCTTGTCGATGTCGCCGACCACGATCACCGGCAGGTTCGCGGCGCGCGCCAGGCCCATGTTGGCGATGTCGGTCGAACGCAGGTTGATCTCCGCCGGAGAACCGGCCCCCTCGCAGATCACCGCGTCGAACCGGCCGCGCAGGTCGTCCAGGCACTCCAGGACAATCGCGGCCAGCCGTTCCTTGTACGGGCGGTAGCCGAGCGCGTCGACCTCGGCGACCGGGCGGCCCAGCACAACGAGCTGGCTGTGCCGCTGGCCCCCCGGTTTGAGCAGCACCGGGTTCATCGCCGCCTCCGGTTCGACACCGGCCGCCGCCGCCTGCATCGCCTGGGCCCGGCCGATCTCCGCACCATCGGCGGTGACCGCCGAGTTCAACGCCATGTTCTGCGCCTTGAACGGGGCGACCCGCACCCCCTCCCGCGCCAGCCACCGGCAGATCCCCGCGGTCAGCACGCTCTTGCCGGCATCCGACGCGGTCCCGGCGACCAGCAGTCCCCCGCTCACCGGCGGCGCTCTCTTCTCCCGGGCCCACCAGAGCCCCCGGAGCCAGCGCCCCCGGAGCCAGCGCGTCCGGATCCGGTACCGAGGCCGAGGCGCGCGGTCAGGGCGGAGGTGACCAGCCGCGCCACCGGAGCCGCCGCCGCCGTCAGCGCGACACAGACCACGCTCACCGCCGCGGACAACCGGGCCGCGGCTGCGACGTCCGCGCCCTGCGGCCGCCGGCCGAACCCGAGCTCCGGCCGGTGCTCGACGCGGTAGGGGTAGCGCAGCTCTCCCCCGAGCCGCAGCCCCAGCGCCCCAGCGAACGCGGCCTCCACCATCCCGGCGTTGGGGCTGGGATGCGACCGGCCGTCCCGGCGCATGACCCAGTACGCGTCGACCGCCGAACCGCCGACGACCGGGGCGCACGCGCAGGTCACCAGCGCGCACATCCGCGCCGGGAGTAGGTTCGCCAGATCGTCGAGGCGCGCCGCCGCCCAGCCGAAGCGTTCGTACCGGGGGCTGTGGTGTCCGATCATCGCGTCAAGGGTGTTGATCGCCCGGTAGGTGACCAGGCCGGGCAGGCCGGCGAGCGCCCCCCACCACAGCGGGGCGACCAGCGCGTCGGAGGTGTTCTCGGCGATGGACTCGATCGCGCCGCGGGCGATCCCGGCGGCGTCCAGCGACGCCGGATCGCGTCCGCACAGCGCCGGGAGCCGTTCCCGGGCCGCGGCGAGATCGTCGGCGCGCAGCTCCTCGCCGAGGCGTCGGCCCTGACGGCGCAGCGAGGCGCCACCGAGGACGGTCCACGTGACCACCGCCGTGAGCGCGACGGCGCGTTCAGCGGCGCGTTCAGCAGCGCGTTCAGCAGCGCGTTCAGCAGCGACGGCGGGCACGGCGACCGCGGCTAGCAGCACCGCGGTGTGCAGCGCTCCGGGCGCCCGGCCGTCCCGGTAGAGCCGGTTCTCCAGCCGGGACGCGGCCCGCCCGAACCCGGCGACCGGATGCAGCCGCGCCGGGTCGGCGAGCAGCCCGTCCAGCACGGCACCGAGGACCAGACCGAACGCGCGCACGGCACGGGAAGGGACCACGGCACGGGAAGGGACCACGGCTCAGACGCTCATCGCGTACGCGACGACCCCGCGACGGACGGCGTCCATCGCAGCCCGGGCGGTCCGGCGCACCCGCGCGCCGTCCGGCGTTCCCGGGTCCGCCTGCACCATCGGAGCGACCTGCGCGATCTGGTCAAGGATGTCGATGAGCTGGCGCATCCACCGGACGAAATCGCCGGCGGTCAGTTCCACGGAACTGTCGGTCAGCACCCGTTCCAACGTGCGGCCCGCGGCCCAGTCGTGCGCGACGGCGACGAATCCGAGCTCGGGCGGGCGCAGGAACGCGAGCCGGTGGGCCTGCTCGGCCTCGGCGAGCCGCTCCGACAGCCGGACCATCTCGGCGAGGCAGTCGCGTAGCGCCGCGCCGCCCGGCAGCGCCGGGACGCCGGCGTCGTCACCGCGCGGCTCGAACACCAGCGTGGACACGGCGGCGGCCAGCGCCGGCGGGGTGAGATCGTCCCAGATGCCGGCGCGCAGGCATTCGGCGACGAGCAGGTCCTGCTCCGAGTAGATGCGCGCGAGCACCCGCCCGGCGGCGGTGACGCGGTCCCCGTCCAGGTAGCCGAGGTCCTCGAGCGCGGCGCGGACCCGGTCGAACGTCTTCGCGACCGTGTTCGTCCGGCCCTCCACCTTCCGTGAGATCGCGGCGGTCTCCTTGACCAGCCGGTTGACCTGCTCGGCRGAGCGCAGGTGCTCCTCGCGGCGCGGACAGTCGTGCACCGGATGGGCGCGCAGGGCCCGGCGCAGCCGGGCGAGCTCGGCGTCGTCCGCCGCGGCCGAACGGACCCTGGCCCGCCGGCCCGGAGGGGCATCGGGGTTGACGTCGGCGGCGCGCAGGGAGGAGGCCAGATCCCGGCGTGACTGCGGCGAGCGCGGGTTGAACGACCGCGGCACCCGGACCCGGCCGAGCGGTTCGACGGCGATCGGGAAGTCGGTCAGGGACAGCCTGCGAACCTGCCTGTCCGCGGTGAGCACCACCGGCCGCGGGCCGTCGGCGGCATTCGCGGCGGCGTCGGCGTCGAGCACGACAGCGAGCCCGCTGCGCCGCCCGGCGGGCACCCGCACGATGTCCCCGGTCCGCAGCCGGGCGAGCGCCGCCGCGGATTCGGCCCGCCGGCGCGCCGAACCCTCCCGCGACAGCGCGGCCTCCCGCTCAGCGATCTCCCGGCGCAACCGGTCGTACTCGCCGATGTCACCCTTGTCGCAGCTCAACGCCTCACGCTTCGCGTCGATCGCCTCGGTGTTGCGCTGCACCGCCCGGGCCAGGCCCACCACGGCCCGGTCGGCCTGGAACTGCGCGAACGACGACTCCAGCACGGTGCGTGCCCGCTCCCGCCCGAGCCTGCCGACCAGGTTGACGGCCATGTTGTACGACGGCCGGAACGACGAGCGCAGCGGATAGGTCCGCGTGGAGGCCAGCCCCGCGAGCGCGAGCGGATCCAGCCCCGGCTGCCACAGGACGACCGCGTGGCCCTCCACGTCGATGCCGCGCCGCCCGGCGCGGCCCGTCAGCTGGGTGTACTCCCCCGGGGTGATGTCCACGCGGCTCTCGCCGTTGAACTTCGTCAGCCGCTCCAGCACGACGGTACGGGCGGGCATGTTGATGCCGAGCGCCAGGGTCTCCGTGGCGAAGACCACCCGGACCAGCCCCTGGACGAACAGCTCCTCGACGATCTCCTTGAAGGTTGGCAGCATGCCGGCGTGGTGGGATGCGATGCCGCGTTCCAGCCCCTCCAGCCACGCCCAGTAGCCGAGCACGGCGAGGTCGGTCTCGGGGATCCCGGCGGTGCGTTCCCGGACCAGGGTCCGGATCCGCTGCTGCTCCGCGGGGCCGACGAGCCGCAGACCCGCACGCACGCAGGAGGTGACCGCCGCATCGCAGCCGGCCCGGCTGAACACGAAGACGATCGCCGGGAGCAGGCCGTCGCGGTCGAGCCGTTCGACGACCTCCGGCCGGCCCGGCACCCACGTCCGCCGGCGCGCGCCGGGCGCCGGCCGACCGCGGCCGACCGCGGGAGAGCCCCCCGACAGCGCCCGGCTCTCCTCGCGGGCCAGCCGCAGCAGGTCCGGGTTCACCACTCGTCCACCGACCGCCGTCGGACCACCACGGGCCGCGGGGATGGCTGCCACGGGCGCCTGGCCGGCACCCCCATTGCGGCCACGGTCGCCACCGCGACCACCCTGGGTGGCCCGGCCCCGTTCGCCATTGCGGTTGCCGCCCCGCCCCCGTCCGCGGTCCCGGTCGCCGCCGCGGTCCCGGTCGCCGCCGCGGTCCCGGTCGCCGCCGCGGTCCCGGTCGCCGATGGTGGCGCGCCGGGTGCCGGCTACCTCGAATCCGGCTTCGACCCCGACGTTCCACCTCGACCGGACGAGATCACCGTCCAGGGTGGCACGAAGTGCCTCGGGTCCGCCCGGCGGCGGGGTGCCGGCAGTGTCCTCGAGGAACAGGTCGTACAGGGTGCGGTCAGCGAGCACATGCTGCCACAGCGGAACGGGACGGTGATCGCTGACGATGACCCGGGTATGGCCGCGCACCGTGACCAGCCACTCGGCGAACTCCTCGGCGTTGCTCACCGTCGCGGACAGGGAGACCAGCCGGACCTGCGCCGGCAGATGGATGATGACCTCCTCCCACACGGCGCCGCGCTGGCGGTCGGCGAGGTAGTGCACCTCGTCCATGACGACATAGCCGAGGTCGTCCAGCCGGCCGTTGTCGACCGGGCCGGCGTAGAGCATGTTGCGCAGGACCTCGGTGGTCATCACCACGATCGGGGCGTCGCCGTTGCGGGAGGTGTCCCCGGTCAGCAGGCCGACCGAGACGGCGCCGTAGCGGGAGACGAGATCGGCGTACTTCTGGTTCGACAGCGCCTTGATCGGCGTCGTGTAGAAGCAACGCGTCCCGGTGCGCAGGGCGAGATGGGCGGCGAACTCGCCGACAACCGTCTTACCCGCTCCCGTCGGGGCCGCGACGAGCACCCCTTCACCGGCAGCCAGCGCCGCGACCGCCTCGAACTGGAACGGGTCGAGTCCGAAGGGGAGGCCAGCGGCGAACTCCACAAGAATCTCGGGCGTGGAGGACACATCAGCCACCCTACGGGACGCGACGGCCGGCAGCCGACCGGTTTATGCCGGTCCCGACCGGCCGGGGAAGAACCTACGAGCGTCAGGTGATGTCGCCGTGGGTGACGTCGGTGCTTGGGGAGACGGGGGCCGTCCCCGCGCCGACGGGTGTTGACGACCCGGTGCCGACCGGGTTCGCCGTGCCGACCGGGTTCGCCGTGCCGACCGGGTTCGCCGTGCCGACCGGGTTCGCCGTGCCGGGCGGGTTCGCCGTGCCGGGCGACGTGGCCGTCGCCGCGGGGCCCGCGGAGGCCGCCGGGCGGGGCGGGGCGTCGTCGAAGTCCAGCGGGGAGGTCTCGTCGTCGTCCAGGTCGGCATACGGGGAGGTGTCCCCGCGGCGGGCCACCCGCCGGTCGTTCAGCCAGCCGATGATCAGCGCGACCTCGTAGAGGAGCACCATGGGCAGGCCCAGCGCGAGCATGGTGAACGGGTCCTGGCTGGGGGTGACGACCGCGGCGAACACGAACACCAGGAAGATCTCGGGCCGCCGCCAGGAGCGCAGCTTGGCGGTGCTGACGATCCCGGCCAGATTCAGCATCATGACGAGCAGCGGAACCTCGAACGACAGTCCGAAGATCAGCAGCATCGCCTGGACGTAGCTGAGGTACCGGTTGCCGTCCAGGACGCTGACCAGCCCGTTGCCGCCGAAGCCGAGCAGCAGGCCCAGCCCGGTCGACAACGTCAGGTAGGCGAAGACCGCACCGGTGRCGAACAGGACGAGGGAGACACCGACGAAGGTCAACGACCAGCGCCGCTCATGACGGTGCAGACCAGGGGTGATGAAGGACCAGAGTTGGTACAGCCACACCGGCGAGGAGACCACCACCGCGGCGATCATGGAGATCTTCAGGCGGATAGTGAACGCGTCGAGGATGCCGAAGAAGTACAGGGTGCAGTCGTTCGCCGCCAGGCCGTCCGGGCTGAACCGCTTGCTCGCCGGCAGGTCGCAGTACGGCGCCTTGAGCCAGTCGAAGATGCGCGGCTCGAAGATGAAACAGACGACACCGGCGATCGCGAACGCGAGGAGCGCGATGGCGACGCGGTTGCGCAGCTCACGCAGATGCTCGGTGAGCGGCATGCGACTGTCCTCGACAGTGCGCGTGCGGCGGTAGTTCACCGAGGCGACGAGCCTTCGCGGCGTGGGCAACCCTGGCACGTCGGCGGCTCCTGGTCGAGAGGAAGGAGGAAGGGGCGCCGGCGGACGCCCGACAGGCCGTGGGACCGCCGTGAGGTCAGCCCCGGTCGGCGGCCGACGCGGTGCCGTTCACGGACGCGGTGGCGTTCACGGACGAGGCGGAGACCTGACCGGGCGCGACGGCCTGACCGGGCGCGACGGCCTGCGGCTGGGCCACCGGCGGCTGGGCCTCGATCGGCAACGGGGCCGGCTGCGCCGCGGGCGCGGGCTGGTCATCCTCGCGCAGGCCCTTCGTCTCGGCCTTGAAGATGCGCAGCGAACGACCGAAGGAACGCGCGGCGTCGGGAAGCTTCTTCGACCCGAATAGCACCAGAACGACGAGGGCGATGATGATGATTTCGGTGGTGCCCAGGTTTGGCATGGTCGGCGTCCTCCGATGAGCGCGGTACCGGGCCCGGTCCGACGACCGGTGCGATCGATGCTACGTCCGCCAGCCTAGGAGAGGATAGACGGCGTGCGGGTATCCCGGAGATGACGGATGCGCAACGAAGTCAGCCTGCACGATAGCTCGTAGCACTCGGCGGGCAAAGCGTGTCCACAACGACACCGGAAACCCAAATCATCACCGACCGCTACCTCGTCAAGCCGGAAGTCCCAAATTGTGGCGACACAACGCCATATGGCACGATCGACGTCACGCGACGGTCGCTCCCGGCAGACCACACGGGGACCACGGATCCGGTCGGGCGAGGATCCGGTCAGGACGTGCGTTCGGCGAGCCGCGCACTGACCTCGGCGTGGTCGAGCCGCGCCGCGAGCGCCGCGGTGTCCGAGGCCAGGACCGAGACCCGCGCGGACAGCTCCGTCGTGACGGCCCGCACCGCGCGCATCTTCTGCCACACTCGCCACGCACTGAGCGCCAGCAGGGCAAGCGCGCCGACGATGAGGACGAGGTAGAGGAGCGCCCAGAGCATACCGATCACCCTACTCGGCGGTCGGCGTGAGCCCGTAGGCGAGCAGGGCCCGGCGGGCCAAGGCGTGCACCTCCTCGGCGAGCGCCGGCGGCTCGACCACCCGCACGTCGGCCCCGAGGCCGAGGACCAGCCGGTGCAGCCAGAAGGTCTCCCCGGCGTACAGCGTGACCTCGAGCCGTCCACCGGGCAGCTCGCGCATCCCGGTGACCGGGTAGTAGTCGGCCACCCACCGGGCCGGGGACGCCAGCTCCAGCACGACCCGCACGTCCGCCGGGCCGGGCCGGTAGATCCCCTCCCTGGTGTCGCGGGACACCGTGCCCGGCGGCGGAACCGCCGGGGCGTCGAGGATCGTCACCCCGCCCGGCCCGTCGATGCGGTCCAGCCGGAACAGCCGCACCGCCTCCGCCCGGTGGCACCATCCCTCCAGGTACCAGCGGCCGTCCTGGACCARCACCCGCATCGGGTCGACCTCGCGCTCGGTCAGCTCGTCGCGGGACCACACCAGGTAGCGCAGATGCACCCGCCGGCGGTCCCGCAGCGCCCGCTGCACCACCGCGAGGACCTCGTCGTGGACGTCGAGGGTGACGCGTACCTGGCCGACGGCGGCGGTGCCGGCGGTGCCGACCGCCTCCTCCAGCTTCTCCAGCGCCCGATCCAGGGCCTCGCGGCCGGCGAGGCCGGGCACGTCGGCGAGCGCGCGGGCGGCGACGATCAGGGCGGTCGCCTCGTCGACCGACAGCCGCAGCGGCCGGTCGAGGGTCTGCGGATCGACGATGGTGATCTGATCGCCGGAGTAGCTCAGGTCGATGAGGTCCCCGGGCGCGCCGCCGGGCAGGCCGCAGACGAACAGCAGGTCGAGGTCGTCGCGCAGCTGGCGGGGGGTGACCCCGAAGGCCGCGGCCGCCTCGGTCAGGGAGATCCCGGGATGCGCCCGCAACCAGGGGACGAGCGCGAGCAGCCGGCTCAGCCGGTCGGTGGCGGCGCTCACCGCGTGCCCGGGGCGGGCGGTGGACGATGAGCCGGGGCGGGCGCCGCCCGACGGATCATCGGGCGCTCACCGGACGTTCGTCGCGGCGCACCCCCGCAGGTGGGGACGCCACGTCGCGGGCGGCGGTGCCCGCGAGGGCCGCCCGGAGCCGACCGACCACAGCCGCGCGCAGCTCGGGTGGGTCGACGACGACGACGTCCGGACCCGATCCGACGATCCACCGGGCGAGCTGTTCGGTGTCGGCGAAGTCCATCTCCAGCAGATCCATGCCCGGCGGTGGATTCGTATCCGGCGACGGGCGGGCGTACCGCCGCAGCGCGTGCGCGCTGCCCCGGCGGACCGCCAGCGTGGCGGTCCGGAAGCGGTCCGGGGGGGCCTGCGCCGAGACCATCGCCCGCAGATCGACCCCTGGCGGGACCTGGACCGCGCCGGCCGGTCCGACCATGCGCACCGGGCCGGTGAACCGGGACAGCCGGAACACCCGGGCCGCGCCACGGTGCAGATCGTGCCCGGCAAGGTACCACCGCCCCCGCCACGACAGCACCCCCCAGGGCTCGACGTGCCGGTCGGCGGAGTCCGTCTCACCGACCTTCCGGTACGGGAAGCGGATGGTCCGACCGGCCTGGACCGCCGCGAGGCACTGCTCGAAGGCCGGCTCGGTCGCATCGACCCGCGGTTCGAAGCCGTCGAGCACGCCGAGCCCGCCACCGCTCACCGCGGCCCCGCCCGCGGCGAGCTTGCGCAGGGCGCTGGCGGCCGGCCCGGCGAGCGCCGTGCTCGACCACAGCGAGCCGGCGACGGCCAGGGCCGCGGCCTCGTCCGGTTCCAGGGCGATGTCGGGCAGCGCGTAGTCGCCGCGGCGGATGCGGTAGCCGGTCTCGTTGCTGAACGCCGAGTCCGCGCCGGTCTCCAAGGGGATGCCGATCTCCCGCAGATACGCCTTGTCCCGCTCGAACATCCGCCGGAAGGCGTCCTGCTCCTCCTCGGTGCGCCCGGGCTCGTAGCCCTCCACCAGCTCGCCGATCTGGGACACGGTGAGGAAACGCGATGTCGCCATCAGGCACATCGTCAGGTTGAGGAGCCGCTCCACCCGTCGCCGGGACACACCCGTAAAGGGTAGCCGCCGGAGTTCACCGGGCACGCAGCACCCCATCACCGCCGCTGGCCCACCGGTCGCACCGGGCCCACCGGGCCACCCGCGGCCGGGCCGGGTGAGGGCCCGTGGGCTACGGCTGGCCGGCGCCGGCCCCAACACCCGGCGTGGCCCCAACACCCGGCGTGGCCCCAACACCCGAGGTGGCGCCGTCGACCGCGATCAGGTCCACCACGAACACCAGAGTGTCGTCGGCGAGGATCGTCGGCGGACGTCCCCCCACCGGGCCATATCCGAGGTCCGGCGGGATGATGATCTGGCGGCGGCCGCCGACGCGCATCCCGTCGATGCCCTGCCCGAAGCCGGCGATCGTGCCGTCCAGCGGGAAGGTCGCCGGCTGGCCCCCCGCCCAGCTGCTGTCGAACTCCTTGCCGTCGCGCCAGAGCACGCCCACGTACCGGACGGTGACGGTGCTGGTGGCGGAGGCGAGCGCGCCGTGACCGGTCACGAGATCGGTGGTGACCAACGTGGCCGGCGCCGTCCCCCGGCCCGCCGCGGAGATCGGCTTGCGGCTCAGGTCGGTGGCACCCGCGACCGCGGGGACCCGCCCGGAGGTGTCGTCGACGGCCGTCCGGGAGGGCACCGGCGCCGCCCTGGTGCCGTCGGGGGCGTCGGAGGCGCCGCAGCCGACCAGGAGCGGGGCGAGCAGCACGGCGGGCAGCACGGCACCCGCGAGCGGGTGCCGGCGGGTGGCGGACGGCCGACGGCCGCTGCCACGCGAGCCGGGACGGGCTGACGCGAAGGGCAGGACGACGCCGGCGCGTCGCGGCACGAACATCACAGGGGCTCGAGTCCTCACATACTGGCGATGAGCTTGTCGACCCGATCATCAACGGAACGGAACGGGTCCTTGCACAGGACCGTACGCTGGGCCTGATCATTGAGCTTCAGGTGGACCCAGTCGACTGTGAAGTCCCGGCGTTTCTCCTGGGCACGCTTGATGAACTCGCCGCGCAGCCGGGCGCGGGTGGTCTGCGGGGGGCGTGACTTGGCCTCGAAGACGTCGAGATCACGGGTGACGCGCTCGACCAGACCAGCCCGTTCCATCCGGTAGTACAGGCCCCGGTCGCGGTGGATGTCGTGGTATTTCAGGTCGAGCTCGGCGACCCGCGGCGAGGCCAGCGACAGCCCGTGCTTGTGCCGGAAACGCTCGATGAGCACGTACTTCGTCACCCAGTCGATCTCACGGGCGACGAGCTCGAGGTCGTCGGTCTCGATCGCGAGCAGGGTACGGCCCCACAGGTCGAGCACCCGCTTGGCGACCTCGTCCCCGTCCCCRCCGCGGCGCTCCACGAACTCGACCGCCTTGGAGTGGTACTCCCGCTGGATGTCCAGCRCGCTGACCTCACGTCCGTTGGCCAGCTTGATCCTGCGCTGGCAGGTCATGTCGTGGCTGACCTCGCGAATCGCCCGGATCGGGTTCTCCAGGGTCATGTCCCGCAGCATCACACCGGCCTCGATCATGCGCAGCACCAGGTCGGTCGCCCCGAGCTTGAGCAGCATGGTCGTCTCGCTCATGTTCGAGTCGCCGACGATCACGTGCAGCCGCCGGAACCGCTCGGCGTCGGCGTGCGGCTCGTCACGGGTGTTGATGATCGGCCGGGACCGGGTGGTCGCCGAGGACACCGACTCCCAGATGTGCTCGGCGCGCTGGGAGATGCAGTACACCGCGCCCCGCGGGGTCTGCAGCACCTTGCCCGCGCCGCACAGGATCTGCCGGCTGACCAGGAACGGCACCAGYACGTCCGCGAGCTTCGAGAACTCGCCGTGCCGACCGACGAGGTAGTTCTCGTGACAGCCGTAGCTGTTGCCGGCGGAGTCGGTGTTGTTCTTGAACAGATGGATGTCGCCGGCGATGCCCTCCTCGCGCAGCCGTCGTTCGGCCTCGACGAGCAGGCCCTCGAGGATGCGTTCCCCGGCCTTGTCGTGGGTGACCAGGTCGGGCACGGAGTCGCATTCCGGGGTGGCGTACTCCGGATGGCTACCGACATCCAGGTAGAGACGGGCGCCGTTCTTGAGGAACACGTTGCTGCTACGTCCCCATGACACGACACGACGGAACAGGTACCGTGCCACCTCGTCCGGGGACAGCCGTCGCTGCCCCCGGAACACGCAGGTGACGCCGTACTCGTTCTCCAGTCCGAAGATGCGGCGGTCCACGTCTGTGACCCTATGCTCGGATGCCGCCTCGGCGCGCCGGGACGCTCGGGCCGGATGTCACCCTGATGCGGATTCGCCCCTCCTGCGGACGGACGGGTCGACCGACAACCGCCAGGCCCAGCCCGACGACGAACCAGCCGGCGAGGACCAGTACCGGACGGCCACCGCCGGCACCGTCGAAGTAGGCCGTCGAGCGCAGCAGCGTGGCACCCGCCCCCGGCGGCGCAAACTGGCCGATGTCGCCCCAGGGCCGTGGCAGCATCTCCGGGGCGGAGGCCGCCGCCGACAGAGCGGCACCGGCGACCAGAACCAGCACCGCGGCGACGAGACCCGGCACGCCCGCGACCGCCCCGAGTCCCAGGACCGGCCCGGCGACGGCCAGCGCCAGCAACGTCACGACCGCCATCGTCGTCAGGAACTCCCCGGGCAGGACGTCCAACGCCCCCTGCAGCGCGACGGCCCCGGCGAAGCCGGAGAGCACCGCGAGCGCGGCGAGCCCGGCGAGCCGGATCACCCGCGACCCCACCATCCGTGCCAGCAGCACGCCGGCCGCGGTGATCACCAGCGTCAACGGGAGGTAACCGGCCGCCAGCCCGCCGCCGGCCTGGTCCCGTGGCGCGTTGGCCACCACGTCGACCACCGGGATCTCCAGACCTGGCATGAACACCCGGATGCCCCGGGTCAGCGCCTCGGTGACCGCCGGACTCGCCGCGGAGGCGACCCGCAGGGTCAGGCCGTTGCCGCCGATGACGATCGCGGCGTAGGCGTCACGCTCGCGCAGCGCACGGTCGGCGGCGGCCACCGTCGGCACCGTGCGCACCGTGAGGGCGCCCGGCTCCACCCGGCTGATCTGGTCGGCGAGCGCGGTCGCCGCGGGTGCCGGGCCCACGGTGAGGATCGGCAGGTCCCGGGGACGCAGGCTGGTGACGGACGTTCCGTACAGCCAGACCAGGACGCCCATCAGCAGGGCCATGCCGACGGTGATGACGGCGATCCGCCGGACACCGTGCGTGCCGAGCCCGTCAACGCCGCCGAACCGGGCCCACGCCCGTCCGGCCGGATCGGCCGGGCCGGGCAGGCCGGGCAGGCCGGGCAGGCCGGTCTCGCCCGAGGCCGGCGGGGGCGACGGCGCCGAGTGTCCCGGCTCGGGGCGCTGTCCCGGAAGAGGATCATGTTCGCCGCCGCCACGATGCCGTTCCCCGGTCACCACAGGAGGACTCCGACGGTCCGGTCGACGTGCGCCGGGTCCACCGCGCCCTCCCAGGCCGCCGCCACCCTCGGCAGTGGTTGCCTCACCGCGTCCTCCCTCCGTCCGGCGACACCCGCCAGGCTGCTACAGGGAGTAGCGTGACGCCTTCATGCTGTCGGGGCTTGGCCGGCGGCGTGTCGCGGCCGGCATGTCCGGGTGAATCCGCCGGTCCGCGGCGGTTCCGGACACCAGGTGGTCGACGGACCATGGGCGGGACAGGCGGATCGGGCGGGAAGGCTCCCCGGCGGGAAGGATGGCGCCATGGCAACCGGAACGAACGACGCGGCGTCCCATCGAACACGACATGACGGCGAAGGCAGGGCCCGGCTGCGGGCGCAGGCCGTCCGCGGCCGCGGCGGGCTGCCGCTCACGGTCCTCGCCCCGGCCGCGAAGGACCCGCCGCGCGGCGGCTTGGTCGTCGTCCAGGACGCCCGAGGCATCACGCCGTACCTGGTCTCCGTCTGCGACCGGCTCGCCGCCGCCGGCTGGCTCACCGTGGCCCCGCACCTGTATCACCGCGACGGGCTGGACGAGGTGGACCCGGCCGACGGCTGGGCCGCGGCCACGTCGACGATGGGCACCCTGTCCGGCGCGGGCATCGACGCCGACATCGACGCGGCGCTCGGGCACCTCCTCGCCGCGGGCTTCCCCGCCGAGCGGAGCGCGATCATCGGCTTCTGCATGGGTGGCACGGTCGCGCTGCACACCGCCACCCGGCACACCCTCGCCGCGGCGGTGTCGTTCTACGGCGGCGGGATCAGCACACCGTACTGGCCCGGCATCCCCGCCCTGGTGGAGGCGGCACCGTCGTTGCGCGGGCCGTGGCTCGGCCTCTACGGCGAGGAAGACGCCCTGATCTCCACCGACGAGATCGCCGCCCTACGAGCCGCGGCCGCCCGCTCGGGCGCCCCGACGGAGCTGGTCAGCTACGCCGGGGCCGGCCACGCCTTCCACAGCGACGACCGGGAGGCGCTCTACCGCCCGGTCGCTGCGGCCGACGGCTGGTCACGGGCACTCGCCTTCCTCGACCGGCACGTTCGCCCCCGCTGAGGCGCCCGGCCGGCCAATCGAAGATCGTCACCATCGACCTCACGAGCATCACCCATCTGGCGTCCAGAGGTCACGGTGAGCGCACGCGAGAGATCGGCGGCGGATGAGGGCGGCGGTGCGCGCCAGGTACGGCCCACCGGAGGTGGTGGGAATCCAGGAGGTCGACAAGCCCGCGGCCGGCGGCGGTCCGGGCCCCGGAYGGCGCCGCGGCTAGGCTGCTCTGATGCCACGTCATAGCTGATGCCACGTCATAGCTAGCGATAGCTGGCGCGGCTCAGCGTAAGTCTGCTCTGCTGGCAGCGTAACGGTTGGAGTATGGGGACCGGGATCGTGGATGCGTCTGGGCACACTCGTGCGGACCGGCTCGGCGGCGGCCGTGGTGGTCGCCACCGGCGCGCGTACCCAGTTCGGCCGGATTGCGCTCGGGCTGGGCGAACGGCACGAGGAGACCCAGTTCCAGATGGGGCTGCGCCGGTTCTCCGGGCTACTGGCCCGGGTCGCCGGCGTGCTCACCGGCTCGATCTTCGTCATCAACCTGGTGCTGGCCCGGCCGCTGATAGACGCGTTGTTGTTCTCGCTGGCCATCGCGGTGGGCAGCACCCTGCGCCGTCGACGAGCGCGGGCGGCCGCGAGCAGGCTGTCGTGGTGCGGGCGGACCACGGACCCGGTCATACCCTAGTGCAGGTAGGACGAGGGCCGGTGAGGATTGTCCGCCCATCGCGTCGGTAGGCTGCCGACCATGGCGGAGCTGAGTGACGTCGAGCTGGACGCGCTGGTCGAGAGTGCCGTCGTCGACGCCTGTGGTGAGGACGAACAGCTCGCGGCGTTTCACGCAGTGATGGAGGACAGCCTCACCGTTCCCTTCCGGGCCACCGTACTGGGCGTGGAAGTGACAGTGATGGGGATCGATCTGCTGCCTGGAAGCGGTATCGTCGCGGTCTGCGCTCGGGGGAGGTATCGCCAGGCGATCGGGATTCTGGACCTGCGGCTGCCCGACCCTCCTCCGGGTGGGGCGGAATGGATCGAGGCCTACCGGCGCTGGGCAGCCTGACGGGGCGAAGCGGCAAAATAAGGTAGAAGATGTCCACGTACCAGTACTACGAGTTCCTGGYCGTCGACCGGCCTCTGGACGCGCGGCAGCAGGACGAGGTCCGCGCGCTGTCCACCCGGGCCAGGATCACCGCCACCAGTTTCACCAACGAATACCACTGGGGTGACTTCCGCGGTGATCCCCGGAAGATGGTGGAGCGCCTCTACGACGCCCATCTCTATCTCGCGAACTGGGGCACCCGCCGGGTGATGCTCCGCCTGCCCCGCGCCCTGCTCGCTCTCAAGGTCGCCGAGCAGTACTGCGTCGATCCGCAGGTGACCGCCTGGACCACCGGAGAGCATCTCGTCCTCGATCTGAGTAGTGAGGACGAGGGCGGGGACTGGGTGGAGGGCGCCGAGGACTCGTTGTCGGCGATCGTCGGTGTCCGTGCCGAACTCGCCGCCGGTGATCTGCGGCCGCTTTATCTGGCCTGGCTGGCGGCCTACKGGGTGTGGGAACGCGACGAGGAGGCCTTCGACGACGAGGAGGACGATCTCGAGCCGCCGGTGCCCGCCGGGCTGGGTTCCCTGACCGCACCGCAGCGGRCCCTGGTGGATTTCCTCCGTCTCGACGCCGATCTGCTTGCCGCCGCGGCCCAGGCGAGTCCGCCTGCGGCCCAGGCCAGGGAAGATCCCCACGCCCTGGCCGGGTGGATCAAGGATCTTCCCTCCGGTGACAAGGAGAAACTCCTGCTCCAGGTCACACAGGGCCATGGGGCCCGGGTCCAGATGGAAGTGCTACGGCGCTTTCGTGGCGAGCCTGATCCCCTCCGGGATGGCCGTCCCCGCCGCACGGTCGCCCAACTGCTGGACGCCGCCGCGGACATCCGCCAGGAACGCCGGCGGCACGCCGAGGCTGCTCGTGCCGAGCAGGACGCCCGCGATGCCCAGGCGCGGGCGCTGGCTCGGGAGAAACGGCTGGACACTCTGGCCCGTGATGGTGACACGGCCTGGGGGCGCGTTGACGCGCTGATCGACACCCGCAGGCAGAGCGACTACGACGCGGCCGTCGACCTTCTTGGGGATCTGCAGGCGYTGGCCTCACGTTCCGGCACCACCGTGGAGTTTGCCCGACGGTTCACGCTCCTGCGCCAAGTACATCTCCGGAAGCCCAGTCTGATCGCCCGTTTCGACCGTGCCGGCCTCGGTGCCGTCACGACCGGGCAGTGACCCGTCCTCAGTGGGCGTTCTGCACGCTTTCG